>NZ_JBMDWE010000002.1:0-199868 GCF_053579655.1 Gelidibacter sp.
GGGATCTTAGGGTTCAAATGCAAAGTTAGTATATTATAACATATAGCAGTTTTTTGAAGTGCTTGACTTTTTTAATAAAAAAAGGGCCATAAACACCTTAAGTATTTATAGCCTTCTTCTGTAATCAATATTATTTTATAGCTTATTTCCAGCCACCACCAAGTGCCTGGTACAAATCAACAATAGACAACAACTGTTTTAGTTTGCTATCAATTAGATTTAATTCAGCGCTTAATGCACTTTGTCTTGCAGTCAATAAATCTAAATAATTGGCAAAACCATTTTTCAATAAGTCATTAGAATTCTGCTCTGCTCTGCGCAAGGCTTCAACTTCCAAGTTTTTGAATTTAAATTTCTCTGTCTCGGCAGTGTAGCTGTACAAAGCATTGGAGACTTCGTTTCCGGCAACCAATAATGAGCGTTTAAATTCTAACAAGGCTTGTTCTTGTTGGGCATCAGCAACTTCTTTTTGCGTTCTGATTTTACGCTGGTTGAGGATCGGTTGTGCTAAACCACCGACGATATTCGCAAAAAATGATCTGGCGTTCAATAATTGATCCAATTCTAAACTTTGGAAACCTCCAGTGGCTGAAATGGTTAACGACGGATAAAAGTTGCTGCGCGCCACATTGGTCAATTCAAAAGCTTTGACCAAGTTGTATTCTGCGGCAATAACGTCAGGTCTGTTGCTCAACAATAGTGTTGGAACTCCTAATTTTAAGTCCGTTTGTAAATGTTGGTCGTCTAAAATACTACGTGCATAACCACGTGGATGTTCGCCTAACAAAATACTCAAAACGTTCTCTGTCTGAAAAATAGCCGTCTCCAAATCTACTTGAATGGCTCTGGCATTATTGTATTGCGCCACGTTTTGATCAACCGCTACTTGAGTGACATTTCCGGCGTCTTTTAAGGCTTGAATTGTGCTCACGCTGCTGTCTCTGACCATGACCGTTCTTTTGGTGATTTCCAATTGCGAATCTAAAGCCAACAACTGATAATACGTTGAAGCGATATCAGATACCAATCGTGATTTTACCGCTTGATGTGCGGCCACTGTGCTTAAATAATCAGCATCAGTTGCACGTTTGTTGCTTCTTATTTTTCCCCAAATGTCTGCTTCCCAAGATAAACTGCCAGTCAACTCATATTGATCTGTTGATCTATTCGTTAAAAAGGAACCCAACTGACTATTTTTTGACAGCTCTTGATGTGTTATAGAAGCTTTTCCGTTAAGGGTTGGTAAATACCCAGCTTTCCCTTGTTTAGCATAGGCTTCTGCACTCAAAACTTGTTGAATGGCAACACGGATGTCGATATTGTTTTGAAGTCCTTGCTCAATATATTGCACCAAATAAGGATCAGTGAACAATTCTTTCCAGGACAGATCAGCCATGGAAAGGCTGTCTGTTGGAAGGGCATCTGTTCGATACAGATTTTGGGTTTCTTCAACTTGTGGTCGAACATAGTCTTTGGCTACGAAACAACTTTGTAAGGTAAATGCGGAAACGGTCAACACTACCATATATTTAAATGAGCGATTTTTAAGCATTGCTATCATGAGTTTGGTCTTCTATAAGTTCAATTGTTTTTGGTTGCGGTGCTCCAGATATTTTTTCTTGTAACCATTGGAAAAAGATGAACAAGATTGGAATAACGAAGACGCCAAGAATGGTTCCGATTAATACACCACCTACGGCACCTGTACCAATAGATCGGTTTCCTTGCGCACCCACGCCACTTGCAAATGCTAACGGCATTAATCCGAAGATAAAAGCGAATGAGGTCATCAAAATAGGACGCAAACGTGCTTCTGCTCCATGAACGGCCGCCTGGACCAGTGATTCTCCATTACGTCGTCGTTGCAGCGCAAACTCCACAATTAAGATGGCGTTTTTGGCCAAGAGTCCGAGTAACATAATCAGTGCAATTTGGAAATAAATATTGTTTTGTAAACCTGTAATTAGCGTTACAAAATAGGCTCCAAACACTCCTAAAGGCAAGGACAGGAGTACAGAGAACGGTACTAAATAACTCTCGTACTGAGCCGCTAATAGGAAATAAACAAACACAAGTGACAACATAAAAATAGTTGTGGTTTGGTTACCCGCATTTACCTCTTCACGCGTTAAACCGGAATAGGCTGTGGTATAATTGGCAGGCAATGTTTGAGCAATTTCATTTACTGCTTTAATAGCATCACCGGAACTATAACCAGGGGCTATTGCTGCGTTTAGGGTTACTGAGTTAAACAAGTTAAAACGCGTCACAGATTGCGGACCATAAACTCTTTTTAAGTTTACGAAAGCTGTAATTGGTGTCATCTCTCCAGTGCCTGTACGGACATAAAGTTTGGCTAAATCACTTTCATTAGCACGATCTTCCGGTAAAGCTTGAACATATACACGGTATTGTTTTCCAAATCGGGAGAAATCAGCCGCAAAAATACTTCCAATATAACCTTGAAGGGTTGAGAAAAGATCACTAATGGGAACACCTAGTTGTTTTGCCAATTCAGCATTGATTTCTATCTCATATTGCGGATATTTTGTGTTGAATGAGGATTGGGCATATTGAATTTCTGGACGGGCAGATAATTTACCTACAAATTCTTGAGTGACTTTATCTAAATCGGTAAAACTTCCTCCAGAACGGTCTAATAAATTGACTTCAATCCCCGCAGAGTTACCAAAACCTGGTACACTTGGCGGTGAAAAGAAGAGAATGTTGGCCTCCGGAATCTGCGCAGCAACACCAAACATCTGTGCAGTAATGTTTGCAACAGAAAGCGACTCATCTTTACGATCTTCCCAATCATCCAATCTGATAAAGCCTAGGCCAAAGTTGCTACCAGCACCTCCTAAAAAGCTACTACCTTCAATAAGCGATCCTCCCTTTACGCCAGGAATTTTGATTAATTTTTCATATAAATCAACGTTTACTTGGTGGGTTCTGTCTATGGAAGATCCTGCAGGAAGCTCAACGTTTACGAAGAGGATACCTCGATCTTCATCAGGTACAAATCCAGTTTTTAATACTGAAGATGACCACCAAATAGCGCCCACTGAAATGGCTAATGCCAATACGGTAATCCATTTGTTTCGGTATAAGAAATGAACAGATTTACCATACTTAGTTACGGTTGCATCAAAACCTCTGTTGAATCCGTCAAAAAAGCGACCAATGAAACCTTTCTTCTTTTTGTTCTGTTTGTCGTCATGCCCTTTTAAGAATAAAGCACATAAGGCGGGACTTAAAGTCAATGCATTAACTGCAGAAATAAGAATCGCTACAATAAGTGTCACACCAAATTGCTCATAGAATACACCCGTTGGCCCTTCAATAAACGTCACAGGAATAAATACCGCCGCCATGACCAAGGTAATGGAAATAATGGCACCGGTAATATCATGCATCGCCGCAATGGTTGCCTTTTTAGGATTACTTTCGCCTTCATCAATTTTGGCATGTACCGCCTCAACCACTACAATGGCATCATCCACCACAATACCAATGGCCAGAACCAAGGCGAAAAGTGTCAATAAGTTAATGGAATATCCAAAGAGATTTAGGAAGAAAAATGTACCAATAATAGATACGGGAACGGCAATTGCCGGAATTAAGGTCGATCTAAAATCTTGTAAGAAAATAAATACTACGATAAAGACGAGTAAAAATGCTTCGGCTAAAGTGGTTACTACTTTCTCAATAGAGGCATTTAAGAAACTATTGGTGTTGTATGGGACAAAAATTTCAATACCTTTTGGTAAATCGGCTTTAATATCTTCTAGTTTTTTCTCAATGTCAATAATAATATCACGGGCATTGGAACCTTTGGTTTGGAAAATACCCATGTTAACCGCAGGTTTTCCATTGGTAATGGAACCACCACCATAGGATTGTGCACCCAGTTCAATATCAGCAACATCAGATAGTTTTAAGAACTGTCCGTTGCCAAGCGCCTTAATGATAATGCCACTATATTGTGCTTCCGTTTTAAAACGTCCACCATATTTAATCACATAACTAAAGGCTTCACCATCATTTTCTCCAAAAGATCCTGCTGCAGCCTCTAAACTTTGTTCCCGCAAAGCTGCGGTAACATCAGTTGGAATCAGACCATAAGCTGCCATTTTTTCTGGTCGTAACCAAATGCGCATGGCGTAATCTTTCGCACCAAAAACATTCACATCACCAACACCATGTACCCTTTGTAATTCAGGGATGACATTGATTTTTAAATAGTTTTGCATAAAGGTGTCGTCATAGTCAGGATTCTCACTATAAAATGACATAAACATCAAGGCACTAGTTTGCTGCTTTGAAGTGGTAACACCGGTTTGTATGACGGCTTGTGGTAATTGTGAAGTGGCACGTGCCACACGGTTTTGAACGTTTACCGCAGCGATGTCTGGATCCACATCCTGATCAAAAAAGACGGTAATGGTAGCAACTCCCGTATTGGAAGCACTGGATGTAATGTAAGTCATCCCTTCCACACCGTTGATTTGTTCTTCAATAGGAATGATGACACTTTCCAAAATGGTTTCAGCGTTCGCGCCAGGGTAGGTGGCGTTTACGGTAATCGTCGGTGGGGCAATATCAGGATATTGCGTAATTGGCAATGCCGTTAGACCAAGGATCCCCAAGATCACGATAATGATGGAGACGACCGTTGAAAGTACTGGTCTTTCTATAAAAGTTTTTATCATAAGTTCTTATCTTGGAATATTATCTGAATAATTTGTCAATAGGTTTCGCAACACTATCGAAAGGAATTTCCATAGGTTGAATCTTAGAGTCACCTCTTAATTTTGCAACACCTTTCGCGACAATTTTATCGCCTTTTTTAACGCCTTCAGAAACGACATAAAGGTTACCCACAGAAGCTATCACGTTAATACGTGTAGCAATTGCCATATCATCAGCTTCTATTTTATAAACATAGTAGCTGCCTTGTTGCTCATAAGTAGCTTGCATAGGCACTACAATGGCATCGGTATAAACTCGAGGGACTCTTATTTTCCCACTGTTTCCGTTGGTTAAAATTCGTGCATCGTTATTAAAAACAGCACGAAACGAGATAGAACCTGTATTTACATTCACTTGAGAGTTGATGGTCTCGATAGTTCCTTCGTGGTCATAAGTGCTACCATTGGCTAAAATTAAAGTCACTTTAGGAAGATTCTTTATTTTTTCTTGGATATCTTTTCCTTCTACCTTTTGGATGAAATCAAGATATTCTTTTTCGTTCATAGAAAAATAAGCATAGACTTTACTAATGTCAGAAACCGTTGTTAAAGGTTCTTGACTCGTAGGGCTGACTAAGCTACCAGCACGCAAACGGATGGCACCAACATAACCATCAACAGGGCTTTTTATATTGGCATAACCAATGTTTGCCCCAATACTTTTATAAGCACTTTGCGCTTGCATTAATTTTGCTTTTGCAGTTTCTAACTGTACGCTACTAATGATGTTTTTTTCAACCAAAGGTTTTAGCTTATCCATCTCCACCTGCGCAGCATTAACGTTTGCTTTGGCGGCGTCAGCATCTTGAGTAAGGGATTGTGTTTCTAGTCGGAATATAGTTTGTCCTTTTTTTACTTTTTGACCTTCATCCACTAACACTTCAGTAATGTAACCTGAAATTTTTGATCGCACTTCACTGTTGTTTATACCCTCTATATTAGTTGGAAATGTGTTGAACCCCGTTACGGTTTGTTGAGGAATAGTGGTCACTTGAAAAGACATTGGTCCTTGTGGTCCTTGTGGCGCCTGTTTTTTATCTCCACAGCTCATAAAAAGAGCGATAAAACTAAGGGAGACTACTAATGGAAGTTTGATTGTTTTCATTGATTATTAATTACTGTTTAATGTTTTTTTCTATTATTTTTGATCTTAAAGTCGAAACTGATTTGGTGACTTCATCCAAAAATTGGATATAATTGTCATGAAAATCCAGATTGAATTTTGAGTCATACTTGCTGTCCAATTGATTGGTCTTTTCTTTAAATTCTTTAATTTCTAAATGCAGTTCTTTTTGGGTAAACCAAGATTCCATCATGGCATCAATACTTCGTATAATACTATCTTCATTAATGGTGTAATATTTTTTTCGATCGCCAGTTTTAGTGAAATAGACTATTTTCTTTAAATCAGCCAAATGATTTAAATGTGTAGAGATGGTACTTTTACTGGCACATAAATCTTTCACTAATTCTTCAAAAGTGGTTCCGACATTACCTGTCAAAATGATATAGGAGAGAATACGGGCAGCCACAGGAGCCAACTGTTCCTCCTGCTCCATAAAGACACCCAATCTTTCAACTAAATCTTGTTTGTCATTAAGAATTTTGCTTTCCATGTTACAAATTTTATGCAAAGATAATTGAGGTTCGGAACAATCCGAACCAATCGAAGTTAAAAAAATGTTAAATAAAAAAACCGATGAAACTTCATCGGTTATAGATATATATGTTTGATCGATTTACAGAGACGATTTGAATTGCTCTAAAAACCGCACGTCATTTTCGCTCAATAGTCTGATATCGCCAATTTGGTGTAACAGCATCGCAATACGGTCGATTCCCATGCCAAAGGCAAATCCAGAATAGATTTTTGAATCAATGCCACAGTTTTCAAGAACGTTAGGATCTACCATGCCGCAGCCCATAATTTCCAACCATCCAGTACCTTTTGTGATGCGGTGGTCTATTTCAGTTTCCAATCCCCAATACACATCTACTTCTGCACTTGGCTCGGTAAATGGAAAATAGGAAGGACGCAAACGGATTTTACTTTTCCCGAACATTTCTGTAGTGAAATATTGAAGGGTTTGCTTCAAATCAGCAAAACTTACGTCTTTATCAATGTATAAACCTTCCACTTGATGGAAGAAACAGTGGGAACGTGATGAAATGGCTTCGTTTCTAAACACGCGCCCTGGTGATATGGTACGGATTGGCGGTTTGTTATTTTCCATATAGCGCACTTGCACAGAACTGGTGTGCGTACGCAACAAGATATCAGGATCGGTTTGAATAAAAAATGTGTCCTGCATATCGCGTGCCGGATGGTATTCTGGTAGGTTTAATGCGGTAAAATTATGCCAATCGTCCTCAATTTCTGGGCCTTCACTAACGTTAAAGCCGATGCGGGAAAAGATGTCAATAATTTGATTTTTAACGATTGAAATGGGATGACGTGCACCAATGGCAATAGGTTCGCCAGGGCGTGATAAATCACCATAAATACCTTTGACTTCTTCTTTGCTTTCCAGTTCTTCCTTTAAAGCATTGACCTTGTCTTCCGCTGTTTTTTTCAGTTGATTGATGACCTGACCAAATTCTTTCTTCTGATCATTGGCAACGTTTTTAAATTCGGCGAAATACTCATTAAGCAAACCTTTTTTACCTAAATACTTGATTCGGAAAGCTTCAATCTCCTCTTTGGATTGGGCTGTAAAAGTTTCGGCTTCAGCAATAAGCTGTTTAATCTTGTCTATCATAAATCAAAAAAATGGAAATGCAAATTTAATATTTTTTGTCGAATTCTGCGTTAACGATTACGAATACAATTTTACTTTTACAAAGAAGAATTCGTGATACCGCTTCGGTAAGTTGCAGTGGAAATCCTTTTTTTTCAGATTTCTTGCCTAAGCAAGGAATATAAAAAAAGAATGTAGCGAAAAGCGCCCCCGAAGCCTCGGGGCTGAAAGGGAACGCCTAAAAAATCACTTAATATATTCTAACTCAATAAAGTAATGGACAATGGCTTCTTTCATTAAGACGCTTTGCTCACCTGCTTTTAACGGTGGCAATTGTGCCAATACTTTATAATGTGGCCATTTATCGTCATCAAAATAGTCAAATTCGTAGTAGCCATAAGGTTCTAACAAACGACAGATGGCGATATGCATCAAGTCTAATTTATGATCTTTCTTGAATTTTTTATGTAATTGTCCCAATTCCTGTACGCCTATTAAATAAATAATGGCATCCAAATCGAGTATATCTCCTTCGGCAAATTGGTTAGAAAGTTTGCTAACCACCAGCTCCCAGCGCTCTTTTAATTGTGTGTCTCTTGACATTTTTATAGTTTCAGGTTTCGAGTTTCAGGTTTCAAGTTTGAGCTTGACTGATAACTTCGCCCTTTTTTTTAGTTATTAATTATTTGTCCCTACCAAAATGGCATTGACAGATTTTAGTCGAGAATAATTTTTTTCAACTTGAATTTCGATTTCAATTTCAACTTCGTTCTCGGTTTCAAAGTTAAGGAACAATGCATTCTGTTTAAAGTTTATAACTCTAAAAATCTCAAATTTATGTACGTTTGCCAAAATATGGATCTGTTATGAGTGTTTTCGACATCGTTTTAATTGGCTTAATTGGATTTGGTCTTGTGCGCGGACTTATGAAAGGTTTTTTTGTGGAAATCGCATCACTCATAGCTTTGGTGGCTGGGGTTTATGGCGCGATTCATTTTAGTAATTATGCGGAAACGCTAATCGATGAAAACTCGGAATGGGATGAAAAAACGGTCAATATTGTTGCTTTTGCCGTAACCTTTCTGATTATTGTTTTGGTCATTGCTTTGGCTGGAAAAGCCATGACAAAACTTGCCGATTTTGCCGCTTTAGGCCTAGTGAACAAGATTTTTGGCGGTTTTTTTGGTGCTTTAAAAACGGCCTTGATTCTGAGTGTTGTGCTTAATATTTTTGATAGCATGAATCGCGCCGTTCCACTTACGGATGAAAAAAGCATTGAAGATTCTGCACTTTATAGTCCTGTAAAAGGACTAGTACCGATGATTTTTCCTCTTATTTTAGAAAAGAAAAAGGAATTGGAAAAGCCTATAGAAGATGATTCTACCTTTTCTTTAGAGTTGACGTAGGACTTATGACTTAAGACTTGGATTGTGTAAGTATGAGTAACACTTTTCTTCAAAGTCCACATTTTTCGGTCTTATGTCAAACGTCTACAAGTCTTAAGTCTGATTATACTCAATAACAATCTGATTTGATCTGGTTGGCATAGTTGCTCAACGGTTTTTTGTTGAATTCCAAACAGATAACATTCAAGGTTTGCATCACATCTTTGTACATGGATAAGGATCCACAAATCAGAATCACACCTTTGTTTGCCAATGTTTCTGCAATGTTTTTTCCGTCACGTTCTATAAGATGCTGCACATATAAACGGTCATGGTGTTGTGAATATGCCAAATGTAAACTGTTGAGTTTTTTACTATTTATGCAACTTTCAAGAAGTTTTTCGTAAAGTGCAAATGACTTTTTTGTTCGCAAACCAAAATAGGCTTCGATTTCTGCTTTTTTATGATTTTGATCCAACATGCCCAAAAAAGGAGCAATTCCTGTTCCGTTGGCAATCATGATTATTTTGGATGCTTTTTCAGGAAGATGAAAATTGACATTTTCAAGTAGTCTTGCTTTGCAAATCTCTCCAGTTTTAAAATCATTTAGATAATTGGAGCCTAAGCCGTCGTCATAATATTTAACGCTCAATTGGATGTTGCCATTCACTTTTCCCACAGAATACAAGCGTTCACGGTAATCATCTTTTGGATACACCGCTAACAAATCGCCAGAAGTAAATTGAAGATTTTTTTTTGGTTTTAAAGTTATGGTAAACGTGTTATCAGGACTATCGCCCACGTTACTTTTTGAAACAACTTCAAAGGATTTGGTGTGTTTTGGTTTGGAGATTAATTTCTCTTTTGGAATAACTATTTCTAAACCGACCTTTTCTGACCACACTTGAACCCATTGCTCAAAGCTTTCAAATGATTTGTCATTAATGGTAAACGGCGCCAGTAATTGCGTAGATTTTTCATTTAAAAAAGCTTTATCGATATCATAAGCAAATTTGCAAAAATCAGGATAGGAAAGTGATCCGAAACCAACTACCGAAAAACTATAGGTTTGGCTTTGTTTGACAAATTCTAAACGCTTTAAAAACTTGTTGGCATTGGTTGGTGCTTCGCCTTGGCCATAGGTTGACGTCAACACAATAAGATGTTCTGCTTTTTTGTATTTGCGGTATGTATTGAGTTCTGCAATATAAACGGTTTCTCCAACGGCAATTAATTGTTGTTGTAAGGCATTGGCAAAAAGTAGTGTGCCTCCATTTTCTGAACCCACTAAAATCACATATTTTGAATCACTTTTCTTACACTTGTTTTTCAACTTGGCCGCACGACGTTTGAGCGTCATGGCAAATCCTGAATAGATAAAAAATAAAATATTTGCCGAAGCAATGGCTAAAATAAGCGACCATAAAATGCTGCCTTTTCCTGTATGAAGATTAAGACTGAGGTTAGAAAAGAATTTGACCAATGGATAATCAATTTCGCTAAGGATTTCCCCAGAAAATTGATCGACAACAATTTCTTTGTTTTTTAATTGTATCGTGTAATGATCTTCAATAACATCAGAAAACGGGAATTCTACCGATTTAACTTCTGATAACTTGGTGTTTTTAAAGACGTCCATGTCTTTAAAATTCTGTTGTGGGGATTCGGTAAGGGCATCAAAATCGATGTGATGTCGCTGGCTGTCTTTTGGAAGTAAATCAAATTTATCTAAGGATAAATAAACGCCTGTTACAGTAATAATGATGATTGGGATTAGTGATAATCGACCTAAAACGACATGCCAATATTGTGAAAAATTGTCATTGACAATTTTCGAAAAGAATTTTTTAAAACTGCGTTGGCGTTTCAGGATTAAAATAGTGCCTGAAACGGCGATGAGGAATAGTAAAAACGAACACAAACCCACTAAAAAGCGTCCCGTTCCTTTTAAGAATAAGGAGCGATGCAGATTGGTCGTCCATTGAAAAAACTTGGAAATTTCTATCTTTTCACCAAGATAGGCGCCTGTTTTGGAATTGAAATAACCGTCTAAGGATTTTCCATCTTCGGTAAGTACGGAAGCGGATACAAAATCGTTGCTATCCACTTCTAAAGAGATAACTTCGGAATAATGGGATGTAAAGGTTTGAAGCGTTTCGGCTAAAGTGATCTGGTTAAAACCATCGACTTTATAGGGCTGAATCTGTTCTGAAATTGGCTGAAACGCCAAAATGATCCCAGTTACGGAGGCCATGAAGATAAAAACAAAAGAAGATATGGCCAGTGCTAGATGGCTATATCTCCAAATGGATATGGTCATATTTTATAGTGTCTTAAATATTGATGTTGTTTAAAAGGAATCAAGACCGCTTCGCTGTTAGAACATAGAATTAAGATTTTATCGTGCTTTTTATTAACATTTCAACGTCTTAATCAAAGCTTTTGGACGGAGATCAAACCTTTCAGGTTTTGAAAACCTGAAAGGTCTTTAAAGGTTTTTTTGGAGCTTCGAGCTTCCAACTTCGAGCTTCCAACTCTTTTAATTCGGCATCATCCGCACATAACGGATAAATCCGGTGCCGTCTTTTTTGCTTTTAACGGTTTCTGAAGTCAATTCAAACTCCACATCACTGGTGTAGTATTTTTGATCTTCCACAGCGGTTTCAAAACGGATTTTGTAGCCAGCGTTTATTTTCGAATCCTCAATGTCGATTACAGTTATGTTTCGTCCGCCACCAGAAACGGTCGCTCCGGTAATGGCATCTAAATTTGAGCGTTTTTTGGCATGAAATTTTTTCCACCAGTCTTCAATCGTATTGTACCATTGCGCATCATCACCTTGAACGTACAAAGTTTTTTCATAATCCCCTTTTGGGTTGATTAACGAAATCACGATATAGGCGCCCTCGCCAGTATAATTGGTCATCTGGATCATGCATTTGTACTTTGTTGCTGGTGCTTTGGCCGTAAATGACATCAATCCGAATAGGACTAGACTTAAAAATATAAAATGTTTTATTTTCATGTTGTTTTTTAACTTGTCAGTAAATGTTTTAGACCTGTCAGGTTTCAAAAACCTGACAGGTCTGTATTCTATTTTAAAAAATCTAAAGAAATATTTTTTCCTATCAATAACTCATTTTCAGAAGCCAAATCATAAGCGGTTTCATCAAAATCAGTTACGATATCTTTTTTTGCTCCAATAGACACTAAATATTTTAAGATCTCCGTATCATTTGCTTTCATTGCTGCTTTATGCAACGGCGTGATGCCTTCTTTGTTTTTGGCATTCACATCAGCTTTGAATTGTTGAATGAATTTAAGTGTCGTCATATCGTTTTTGTCCAATGCCAAATGGTATAAGGTGTTTCCGTTGGCTTGTGGTTTACCGAAATTGAATCCGTTTTGTTCTAATAAAGATAGCTTTTTGTTGAAGTCGTCTTCGTTTTTAACCGTATAGGATTGCATTAAATAGGTGGTTAAATCATTGCCATTGCCATCCACAAGCAATGTTTTTGCCTTTTTATTTAAGAGAAAAGCGACCACATCAGAGATGTTGTTTGCAACGGCTAATGCCAAAGCAGATTCGCCTTTTTTATTGGTTTGGTTGATGTTTTTGACCGTTTTTGAAAACAAAGTCACGGTTTCAAGATTGTTTTTACTGGCAGCATTCATAAATGGCGTGTTTCCAAAGCTGTCTGATTGATTGACATCGGCACCTTTTTGAATAAAATAGTTGATGATCGCCATATCTTTACTTCTAACAGCCAAGGTATGCAGTGCTGTTTCGCCATCTTTTGAAACCGCAATTGGGTTTAATCCAGCGCTTTCTAAAAACTGATAGACTTCAATACCATTCGTAATACCACGAGCACCTTGACTTGCGAAAATGAAAGCATTGTCATTGCCTTTGACACCTTTTTTAAGCAATTGGGTCATCAAAGTGATATTTCCTGTTCTCGCCGCATAATTGAATATCCCGTTGCCATCTGCATCCACACTATTCAAATCCAAACCTTTTGAAGTGAAATAAGTAATCAAACTAAAATCAGTGTCGTGAGGCGCGACTAATAATAAGGCATTCGCACCCGTAGGTGTGAGATCCTTTTGAAGATTGGCACCATATTTTATAAGTAAATCATACACTTGCGTAGTGCGCTGCCCTGATCCTGCGGCAAAATTGATGATGCTACTGCCTTTATCATCCGTAATATCAGTTTTTGCACCGTTATCGATCAGAAATTGCATCAATTCCACGTTCCCTTTATTCGCGGCCCAAAAAATATAAGTTCTGCCGTCGTGGGTTAGTTTGTTGACATCATTTCCTTTCTTTGCGATGACGTATTGAATGGTTTCGTTCGGTGCGTTTGCTAAAATGGCTTGAGCTGCACCATCAAAATTACTGGCATTCGCTTGTGCAATATCATGGCCTTCCTTGATTTTTAAATCAATCGTTTCAACACTCGGTTTTGATGCCCAAAAATCACGATCTAAAAAGATATTGGCCTGTGAGAAAATCGGACCGCCAATACCAAAAGCCAAGATGATTATTAAGAATCTTTTCATAAGTTTATTTTTTACGTCTGAGTGAGATTTATCTATAATTTCTATTCTTATTTAGATTGAATTAGGATAAGGCTCAATTTAGGCCGTAAATTTATATAGAATGAATCTAAATAAAAAGACTATCGATATCTTTTTTTTAATTTCTTTATCGTATTTGGATTTTCGGAAGAAGTAGATGTAGCTCAGGATTCTACAAAAAAAAATGAGGACTTGATTTAGCTGGAAGTACTAAAATGAGCAATAAGAGTGGATAGTATCTATACTATTGATCTAATCCTAGGGAAAATCATTGAGGTAAGAACACGTGTTGGTCGCTATTCAAAACTAGAAATATTGAGCTACTATGCAAATGGGGAGGCCAATGAAGATAGGAGTAATTCTGACGTTTACACTTTTAACTTTGTATACCAACCAAACGAGGAAGTGGCTTTTTCGATTTATTCTAATCGATAAATTTCCATGATTTTATTGAGATACTTGTTGAAATCAATTTTTAAATCGATGAGTTTTCCCGTACTGACATCAAACACCCATCCATGGACTTTTAAACCTCTTTCTCTATTGGCTCTTTGAACAGCAGCGGTTTTTATGAGATTGATGCATTGTTCGCGTACATTGAGTTCTACCAAACGGTCATATCGATTTTCTTCGTCTTCAATAGCATTCAATTTATTGCGATGTGTACGATACACATCACGAATATTACGAAGCCACGGATTCAAGATGCCCAAGTCGGCAGATTGCATGGCCGCCTTAACGCCGCCACAGCCATAATGTCCACACACCACAATATCCTTGACTTTTAGATGATCGACCGCATAATTGACTACAGACATGACGTTCAGATCAATGCTAATGACCATATTGGCAATATTTCGATGCACAAAAACTTCACCAGGTCCCATGCCCATCAATTCCTCTGACGTCACACGACTGTCAGAACAACCAATAAACAATAATTCAGGATTTTGACCTTCTGCTAAATGTTTAAAGAAATCTGGATCGATAGCCAGCTTTTCTTTGATCCATTTTTCATTGTTTTTGAATACTTTATTTAAGTCCATTCTCGCTAAAGTTTTGTTTCCGATGAAAGATTCTCATCGATATGTAGAGTTTAAAGGTAGGTAAAATATGGTTTTCTTGAGTTAAATTTTAGTTTTTATCTAATCATAACATATAACCAACTCAATCTCAAAAGACAATAATTGTGAAATCATTGTCCTTCTTTCTAAACTCAAAAAATTCTATTGCCTCAAAATCAGTTTAAACTATGTGCTTTAATACATCTCACTTGAGCTTTTAAAATTTTGACACTCCCGAAGCGTCGGGATCACGAATTTTCACAGTGAGCATACCGGTGAAAATTATTAATTATTAATTTCACGAATGCAACAGGCTTTCAGTCTGTTTTAAAAACGCCGCCAGAACGTTTGTCGGTCTGGTATGGCAATTTAGGCCATAATTGTTTATTCAATAATTTCCTGTTTCGTCGAGTTAAAGCGTAAAATGAGATACCCAATGATTGCAGAAATTACAGAACCCAATAAAATCCCAATTTTTGCCGAGTCCACATAAGCTTGGTTATTCTTAAATGCCAAGCTCGCGATAAAAATGGCCATCGTAAACCCGATTCCCGCCAAAAAGGAAACGCCAATGATATGTCTGTTGTTGATGTCTTCTGGGATTTGAGTGATTTTGAGTTTTTTAGCGACAAAAACAACAGTGGTAATACCAATACTATTCCCCAAAATCAAACAAAGCATTAAGGTGACAATCAGCGCCTCGTCTAGGCCTTGCGCATTATTGAACTTTACGCCAGCGTTAGCTAATGCAAATAATGGAATAATGACAAAGGCAACCCAATGATGCAATTTATGCTCTAAATATTGCAGGGGCGATTGGTATTTCTGAGTCCAATCTTCCAGCATGTCAATATGTTCAATTTGCTCTTTGGAAAGAATAGGCTCTTTCAATATGGTTGCATTCTTGATATTTTGGGTAATCGTTTCCAACTGTTCAATAAAAGGTCCAGTCTTAATCTTTTGATATGTCGGGATGGAGAACGCCAATAGAATCCCTGCTAAGGTGGGATGTACACCAGATTTTAAAAATAAAACCCAAATGACGATTCCGAACGTGGCCATCAAAAATTTCGAATAGTAACCTTTTGCGGAGAGGATATAAAGTAAAGCGAGCATTCCACAGGCAACAAATAACGATGTAAATTCGATATTTTCACTGTAAAAAATGGCGATAACCATAACCGCTCCCAGATCATCCACAATGGCGAATGCGGTCAAAAAGACTTTTAGGCTCAAGGGCACGCGATTTCCTAATAGTTTTAAAACGGCCAATGCAAACGCAATATCGGTGGCCATTGGAATTCCCCAGCCATGCATGGTTTCAGGATTGTTGTTTAATAAGAAATAAAATAAAACTGGGAATAACATGCCCCCAAAAGCCCCAAATAAGGGAAATGCCAACTTTTTAGTGGAGTTCAGTTCCCCAATCAGAAACTCCCGTTTAATTTCCAGACCGATCAAGAAAAAGAAAATCGCCATCAAGCCGTCATTGATCCATAAAATGAGGGGTTTGTTGAGTTCAAAACTCTCGGTGGTAAATCCCATTTCATATTGCCACAAGTTCTGGTAACTCTCGCCCCACGGCGAATTGGCCCAAATAAGGGCGATAAGGGTGGCTGTTATAAGAAAGACCCCGCTTAGGCTTTCTGTGTTTACATATTTTTGAAAAGGAGATAATATTTTTTTTGAAATCATATAATAATTTTACGAATGAGCAATAGTCCAATGATCCGATCACTGTTAGTGCTTTAAATTAGGCTATAGTGTCGATTTTGGTAAATGAATTCTAATAATAAAGTGGTAAGCAATGACTGAAAGTATGACTGAAAATTATTGGAAATATAAGGCAAACATTACTTTTTGCCTAATTGGCCTATACTAATTCAGGGGGTGGAGAAAGACACTCTGTGACATAAGGCGTATATAAGGTCAGATAGGCGGTATTTAAACTTAGCTCTTCAGAATCGAAAACTGCTAAATGGGTCAGATTACTTTCTGCACTATGTATTTTAAAGACCTTCAGGTTTTTATTGGTACTCGTGTCTTCCTCATTTAAACTGTAAAATACTGAACTATCAATCGAATCACTAAAAATGCTCAGCGTAGGCCCTGCCATAAATCCAGTAAAGAGCGCTATAAGGAAGAAAGTAATAATTTTTTTTTTCATGTAAAATCGATCCACAAGATGCAAATATAATATATGAAATTTTAAAAATTGTTAAAGTAATTGAAAATCGGAGGCGATTAACTCGTTAAAGGTTCAGTTATAGCGTGAAAAAGCAGGAAGATTCTTAGTCGTGTTAATGTTTTAAATCGATGATAAGATGCGTTTGCGTCATGATAGCTTAAAAGTCATGAATAAAATTCAGCTTGATAAAAATGATAAAAAAGGAGTTAGTAAATATTCAAGGCCTTAATATCATCATTTGGAATCCAACCTGTTTTACCATCGGCAAGTTTGATTTTCTTCCAATTGTTGACCGTATCCAAAATTTGAACTTTAGTGCCTTCATGGAGTTTAAAGGACTCAGGGCTTCTGAGGTTTGGCTCACTCTTGACCTGAGCTTCCTTAGCAAAAACAATGGCAGGCTGATCATTTTGTAACAGATGATAATTATTATAGGCCAAGGCCACTGCGCCAAACGCCAAAATTAAAAAACTCATGGCCGTAATGAACGCCAATCGTTTTTTTGTAGTACTATAATTGAAATAGTAGACCAGATAGAACACCACAAAAAGCGCCATTAAAAGCACGGATAATTTTGCCCAATTATCAAAGGTCAGCCAATTAGTGATAGACTTTGAAAGCTTGGAAAACCCGATTTCAGGTGTTTTATCAATGGCATCAATGGTCATATTGCGAGCAAACGTGATATTGTTCTGTATTTCCTTGTCTTTTGGAGACAGTTTTAAAGCCTTTTCATAGTAATAGATGCTTGGTGCAATATGGTTGAGTTTATAATGTGCATTGCCCAAATTATAGTACAACGCTGCCGAATGTTCTGCCGAAGCAATAATAGCTTCATATTTTGAAATGGCATCCTCAAAATCGCCTTTGTTGTACAAGTCATTGGCCTGCTCAAATAGCAGTTCATTCTGGCTAAACCCTAAGCTGCCGATTAAAAATGTCAGTATGTAAACAAAATTTTTCATCTTACTTAAGCTGTTTATCAATTACTGAAATCGTGTTTGCAGCCTTATCATAATCCTCCTGCATGGTCACTTCTGAAAAAGGCGTGTATCGTGCCAATTCACAACTGTCAAGAATGGTTAGGAAGTCGCTAATCATTGACTCGTCTACTTGACGTTTGGTAAGTAGCTTTTCAATCCGCTCCTTGCTCAAATCGCTGGTTTCAATATGCAATTTGGCCTTCAGATAATTATGGAGTGCTTTCTCCAAAGCAATATAAAAGGCTTCTTTTTGACCTAATGCTTTTTTGGCTTCTCCTAAATATTTTCTGGCCAATTTATCGGCCTTGCGTATTTTATTGCCTTTAACATCGGCCACACGTTCGGCTTTTTTCTTACGGAAAACCATGGCCAAAGGAATGGCTAGAAGTGGGAGTAACAAGGAACTCCAGTACCAAGACGATTGAAAAAATGGTTCCGAGATGATCGGTTTAAGATTCGCTTCAGTTTTCACAAAGGCAAATTGGTCATTGCTCATAACCACACGTTGTTTCCCATCGCCCGCTGATGCGATATTGCTGTCGCTATTGGTATTGTTTGTTGGGCCTTCCAGGACGTTGATTAAATGCTGTCCTGTAGAAATGGTTTTATAGGTTTCTGTTTTTAAATCGAAATAGGAGAAATCCACATTTGGGATCGGATACTTGCCTTTAAATTGTGGCACAATCGTATAACTATCGGCAATGCCACCTTGCATGCCATCGAGCGTTGTCCTTACGTTTTCGGTGTGTTCAGGTTCATAGACTTCCAGGGAACTTGGCAAGGTCAATTTAGGCAATTGAAATAACTTCAAGTTACCATTTCCGGTCACTTCTAACCGTGCTTGTAAGGATTCTGTAGCATTCAACTCGTCTTTGGACGTGGTCAATTTAAAATCAAAACTACCTACAGCACCCGTAAAACTCTCTGGTTTGCCAGCTTCAGGAAGTGGTTTTACTTCGAGTGTTTTGCTTCCTGCCGAAACTGTTTTTTGAACTTGCGTCATCATTTGGCTGCCAAAAAAGTCACGTCTACTCGTTGGCACTTCTACGGTAAGTTCAAGACTTAAAGGCTCGATTTCTATTTTACCTGTTTTTTGTGGGTATAAAACGATTTTACGAATCACTAAGTAGCGATATTCACGACCATTGTATTGGCCAGTTTGAATCTTGTTATCTTTTAAATCGATGTTTTGACTCCAGAAATCGTTGTATTTCGGGCTATTGAGTTCCCTGAAATTAGTGACACCAATATCTTTATAAACATATAATTTATAAACGATGGTAATGGCTTCGTTGAGGTAAGGGTTGCCTTTGGATATTTCAGCAACAAGATGAAGGTTGTCATCCACCACATTGTCCACATTGTCCGGATCATTGGGTCTCGTTACCGCTGCAGTCACTTGAACGGTAACTGGCGATGTTTTATAAATCTCCCCATCAATTTCAATGGTGGCTTGAGTGATTGTGATATTCCCTGTTTTTTTTGGCGCCAAGAAGTAGCTGTAGGTTTTTGCAAAGGAGCGAACACCATTGACCCACGAATGACTCACGGATTGATTTGGGCCACCCACGACCGTGAAATCATTGAAAGACGGCGGGTTAAAATTATCACCATCCGTATTCATTTCAAAATCCACACGTAAACGCTCATTCACACCAAGTTTGGTCTTGCTAACCTTGGCCTCAAATTTTACTTGGGCGGTAACAAAACTTGTACTTACTGCAATTAAAAATAATGTTATGTATGTTTTTAAGCTCATCTATTTAAATAAAAATTAACGAACAACGATTAACGATTATCGATTTTTTTAATTGTTGTTTTTAGAAGTTTTAATACTTGCGACAAAAATGGAAATTAGTTAATTGTTTTCATCCAAAACCTTTAATATTTTTTCTTCATTTCCAATATAGAGATTTGCACGTCGACAATATTAACGATTGACACTGCGAAATCTATAATGCGTTCTTCTAATTCATTTGTCTTCATATGGGTTCTTAAATCATAACTCGTTAATCGTTATTCATCAATCAAAAATCCATCTACCAGTCTTTATCCGTTTGTACTTTGACTCCTTTTTGTTTTTCGGCATTCATTTTTTCCTGAACTTTCTGTTCTTGATTGTTCATGGCTTCCAATAAATTATTTATCTGCTGCGGAGACAATTTTCCAGGTTGCTGTTGAGGCTGTTGATTTTCGTCTTTACCTTTTTCATCCTTTGGTTTGCCTTCGTCTTTTTTGTCGTCGCCCTCTTTTTTATCCTGGCCTTTATCGTCCTTGTTGTCTTTATTATCTTGATCTGGCTGATCTTTTTTGTCTTTATCCTGATCGCTGTCGTCTTTATTATCCTCTTTTTTGTCCTTATCTTGGTTTTCATCCGGCTGATCATCTTTTTGCTGTTCAGCACATTCTTTTGCTAGTCCAAGATTGTAACGCGTTTCATCATCGGTAGGATTATTTCTTAAAGCACTTTTATAAGCCTCAACAGCTTCTTTGCACTTTTTGTTTTTCATCAAAATGTTACCAATATTATGGAATGCTTTGTGTTTTTCGGCCTTATCTGTGGCATTGTTAGCCGCTTGTTGCTGTCTGTAAAGCGCCTCTTCATAGTTGCCTTTTTTATAATAGGAATTTCCTAAATTATAAGTGCCTGCTACAGAAGAAGGTTGTTTGGAAATAGCTTTGCGATATTCTTTTTCTGCAGAAATAAAGTTGTTGTCCTCCATCAACGCATTGGCTTCATAAACCAAATTATTGGATTTCTTTATGGCCAACAATTGTTCCTTCTCTTTCTCGTTGTCTTGAGAAAAAGCGAAACATGTAAAAAATAGGATCAAAAGTGTTAGGTTTTTCATTTTCTATATCATTATGAACTTACATTAATTTGATGTATCCCATCAAAAGTTCAATTCATCAAAATCAAATTTTATCCTCCTCATTTTTAAACAGTTCGTAAAACTAAAAAAACTATAGCGATTGGTGTTATAATGTTTTCTTAAAGTTACTAGAGGTTTTCGTTAAATAAATTCAAACGTTTCAGCCATGAGGTGCGTCTTTCCAACAGTAAAATATCAATCAAAAGGAAGAAAATAGCCGCACCCAAAAACCATTGAAATTGTGCTTCAAAATCAGCAAATTGTTTGGCTTCAAATTCGGTTTTATCCATCTTGTTTAAAATATTCCGAATGTGCTCCACTACTTTTGCAGTATCCCTTCCATTGATATAGGAGCCATGACCTTCTTTGGCGATGCTTTTTAAAGTGTCTTCATCTAAACGTGTGATGACGGTTTCGCCATTTTTATCTTTTTTATAGTTGACAATAATCCCGTTTCGCTTTTCAGGGATTGGCCCACCTTTGACATCTCCCACACCAATGGTGAAAATCCGGATGCCTGCTTCGTAAGCTTCCTGTGCCACTTGCGTTGCCAGTTCGCCATGATCTTCGCCATCAGATATGATAATGAGCACGCGATTGGTATCTTGGTCGTCATCATAATAACCTTTTGCAAGTTGGATGGCTTCACCAATAGCGGTTCCTTGTGATGAAAGCATGTCGGTGTTCATACTTTGGAGGAACATTTTGGCCGATCCATAGTCGGTGGTAATTGGCAATTGCGGAAAGGCTTTTCCCGCATAAGCTATAATTCCAACCCGATCGCTCGCTAAATTATTAATGATTTGAGTAACCAGTTGCTTTGCTTTTTCCAAACGATTGGGAGCAATATCCTCCGCCAACATACTTTTTGAAACGTCAACGGCAAATACAATATCAACGCCTTCACGCTTGACGGTTTCAAGTTTCGTTCCCAATTTCGGATTGACCAAGGCGATGACCAAGCAAGCAAAAGCAAGCGAAAGCACCACGACTTTTAAAATAGACTTGAAAATCGAAGTGTTTGGACTTAATCTTTTAAATAAAGCTTTGCTCGCAAATTTGCGTTGCATGCGGTATTTCCACAATTGCAGCATCAAAAATATAAGCACGATCAACGGAATGACCATTAATCCCCAAAACCATATTTTTTCTTCTAATTGCATTTTTTAATTTTCAGTTTTCAGTTCGCAGTCGGCAGTCATCAGTTATCAGTCATCAGTTATCAGTTATCAGTCATCAGTTATCAGTTATCAGTCTGCAGATAATGGAATAAGCCACGAATACACGAATGTTTTATTAACTTCTATAATCTTTATTCTCTTCTCTATTGTCTTAGTTGATGTCTAATTAAAACTTCTAAAAAGAGTTGATCTTAATAAGAATTCAAAAAGTAATAGTCCAAATGCTAATAATATCAGAGGACGGTACTTTTCTTCGTAATTATAATATTTAAATTCTTCAACATCCGTTTTTTCCAACTTATTAATTTCTTCATAAATGGCTTCTAACTTTTTGTTGTTGTCTGCTCTAAAATATTGTCCGCCGGTAACCTTTGCAATTTCCTTCATTAAGTCTTCGTCAATTTCCACGGGCACGCGTCCGTATTGAAAGTTGCCGTTTGGCAAAATACCAATAGGAGAAAGTGCCATACCATTGGTTCCAATGCCTATTGTGTAGACTTTAATGTCATAGGCAATCGCCAATTCACTAGCTGTTTTTGGATCAATAAATCCGGAGTTGTTGACCCCATCGGTCAATAAAATAATGACTTTACTTTTGGCTTTACTGTCTTTAATTCGGTTGACTGCCGTTGCCAATCCAGATCCAATCGCCGTACCGCCTTCAATGGTGGTATTGTATTTGATATCGTTAAGCGCTCTCAATACAATGGCTTTGTCGCTGGTAATCGGTGTTTTGGTGTAGGCTTCTCCAGCGTATTCCACAATCCCAATACGGTCATTTGGTCGGCTTTTTATAAATTCTGAAGCCACCTTTTTTAAGGCCTCCAAACGGTTTGGTAATAGGTCCTTGGCCAACATACTTGCCGAAACATCTATGGCAATCACAATGTCAATCCCTCTGGTGTTTTTTGTTTTGGTCGAAACATCCACCGTTCTTGGGCGTGCTATAGCGGTAATCACTAAGGCCAATGCCAATAGTCTTAAAACAAATAGGCCATGTCTTGCTTTTGGCAACCATGAGTTGGTCATTTTAAACCCTTTTATGGTTGACATCTTAAGTTCGGCCGTTTGCTTTTTGTGTTTAAATATATACCATATCACAATTAATGGTAGAAGTAAAAACAACCAAAAAAACTCTTTGTTTAAAAAATGAATTCCTTCCAGCATCAGTCTACTTTTCTAAGTTCTACGGAATTTAAAACGCGTTCCATAATGTCCTCGGCATAGCGATCTTCAGCATCCCAGACCAACATGATTTGTTGTAAAATATGTTCCGTCGTAAAAGCAAGAAAAACATAATTCCCTTTTCTGTAGTGATCTGGCAAGAGTCCAGGGAAGGATGCCGTTCCGTAAACCTTCAAGCCTTCAGCGGCATTAGGGGTCACGAATTTATCTCTTTTGGTAAGAATGTCCTTCACGCCATTTTGTGCCAACATTTGAAGACTTCCTTCGATTGCCAAATTCAAATCAATTTTTGTGGTATCAGGAATGTTCAACTTTGAGGTGCTGACCATAATGTTTATGGGACTTAATAAGGTGCCATAGCCAAACATCGTTGTTTTAACAGTGGCGTTCGTGTCAATAGCCTGTGATTCCACACGCTCTAAAACTACTGGTGTTGTGATGTAAATCGGCGGAACGCCATAATCACTGGTTACCCAATCGCCTTCCAATAGCTCTTTGGTGTCGTTACCGATAAGCGTGTCTTTTACATAATGAAAGCCATATTTTATTGAGAAACCTACAAAAGTGGCCATGAGTAAAAACAGGGAAACGGCAACGGTAATGATGATTTTACGGCGTTTCTTTTTGCGTTCCTGTTCCTCTTTATATTGCTGATCCAATAATTTTTCGGCTTCAGTTGGCTCTGGTAATGCTTGTTTGACATTGTCGATCTCCAGATCGATCGTATTCCTGTCAATTTTGGCCAATTCAATATCTGGAGCGGACTTGGCGAATTTTACCAAATCGGCACGTTTCAGAATGGTTTCAATGTTTCTGATATCGTCTTTAGATAGTTCGATTTGATTGCCATCTTTAAGTAAATTCAAACGGAAAATCAATTCGTCGGTGGTACTTTCCAAAGCGCGATTGTATACTTTTTCATCCAAATAACGTCGGATGATAAAGGTCAATTCAGAATAATAATCCTTGAGTTCAGCTTGCTGTAAATAATCGGATTCGTCCAATTTCTTCAGCGCCATTTTTGCGCGTTCGTAGGGTGGCAGAAGTGCAATTTCTTCTTCTTCGGTCAACGGTTTTTTACGCCAGATAAACCAATACATTAAGAAGGCTATGATAGCAAGAATGGCCAAAATGATAAGGGCTGTTTTCCACCAATCGCTGCTGCTTTTTTCGACTTTTATAAAAGGTTTAATGTCATAAAGGCCTTGTTTTGTTGAGTCTACCTGAATGTTGTTAACTTCTACTTTTAAAGAATCCGTGAAGTATTCTTTGGTGCCAATGATGATTTTTTGCCTCGGAATGGTGTAACTGCCAGAGTCAAATTGCGTTAAGCCATATTTTTTGATCAGGTTGAAACGCGCTTTGTTTTTAGTCGTATCTATTTTATAGGACTCGATCATTTCCAACGGCGAAAAAGTTTGACCTTCCGGAAATATGACTAAATCGGTAGTGTCGGCTTCGACTTCAATTTTATAGGTCATCTGCTCACCAATCTTAATTTTTGTAGGATCGACGGATGATTTGACTTGAGCGAAAGAGACAATGGAAAATAGAAAGAAAAAAATTGACAAAAGGACGGATGGCGGATGACCGACGACCGATGAGCTTTTGCCATAACCTAAATAGAAATGCTTCATTATTAATTTTAAATTCTTCATGGATTAAGCTCTGCGTTTAAAGTAGCCCAATAATTTTGTGACATAGCTCTCGTCAACGCGACAGTCAATCACGCCAGCGCCCGATTTGGTAAAGGTTTCCTTGAAATAGCTCACGCGTTCGTTGTAGTATTTACCGTAGTTGGTTCTCATGGTTTTTGAAGACGTATTCACCAATATAGATTCACCAGTTTCCTCGTCTTGCATTTGTACAAGCCCCAAGTTTGGAATATTTTCTTCACGTTTGTCATACACGCGTATGCCGGTAATATCGTGTTTGTTTGCGGCAATTTTAAGGGTTTGCTTATAATCGTCAGCAATAAAATCAGAAAGCAGAAACACAATGGCTTTCTTTTTCATTACACTGGATAGAAATTTTAGGGCACAGTCAATATCGGTCTTTTTACTTTTCGGTTTAAATTCGATCAACTCACGAATGATGCGCAACACATGAAAGCGTCCTTTTTTTGGCGGAATGTATAATTCGATGCCATCCGTAAAAAGAATCAATCCGATTTTATCGTTATTTTGGGTGGCTGAAAAGGCTAAAGTTGCAGCGATTTCGGTAATGATTTCGTTTTTAAACTGTTCTTCAGTTCCAAACCATTCTGAACCCGAAATATCAACCATGAGCATCATGGTCAGCTCACGTTCTTCTTCAAATATTTTGATATGTGGTTCGTTATATCTTGCGGTAACGTTCCAATCAATATTTCGGACATCATCGCCATACTGATATTGGCGCACTTCACTAAAAGTCATACCACGTCCCTTGAAGGTAGAATGGTATTCTCCTCCAAAGATATGATCAGACAAGCGTCGTGTCTTAATCTCTATTTTGCGTACTTTTTTTAGTAATTCTTTGGTATCCATTTTTTTTGAGTAGGCAGTATGCAGTCTTCAGTTGTCAGTCCAAAATATGAAATGCTTTTCAATTTTCAAGTAAGCACTGAAGACTGCTTACTGAAGACTGCCAACTTATTTACGGTACTTCAATTTCATTTACGATCTTGTTGATAATGTCAACAGAAGTGATATTCTCAGCTTCAGCTTCGTAGGTAATTCCAATTCTGTGACGTAATACATCATGCACTACGGCGCGAACATCTTCAGGAATCACATAGCCACGACGTTTGATAAACGCGTAACATTTTGCGGCAACCGCTAAGTTGATACTACCACGTGGCGAAGCACCAAAGGAAATCAATGGTTTTAAATCGGCAAGTTTATATTTTTCAGGGAAACGTGTAGCGAAGATGATATCGAGAATGTATTTTTCGATTTTCTCATCCATATAAACCTCACGAACCGTTTGTTGCGCTCTTAAAATTTGTTCGATGGAAACAACAGCATTCACTTTTTCATAAGCACCTTTAAGATTGGCGCGAACAATCAATTGCTCTTCTTCTATTTTTGGATAATCGATAACCGTTTTCAACATAAAACGGTCAATCTGCGCTTCAGGAAGTGGATAGGTTCCTTCTTGCTCAATTGGGTTTTGAGTTGCCATGACCAAGAATGGTTTATCCAATTTATAGGTTTCATCACCAATGGTCACTTGTTTTTCCTGCATCGCCTCCAATAACGCCGATTGTACTTTGGCAGGTGCTCTGTTGATCTCATCCGCAAGGACGAAATTTGCGAAAATCGGTCCTTTTTTAATCGTGAAATCGTTGACTTTCATATTATAAATCAGGGTTCCAACAACATCTGCAGGTAGTAAGTCTGGTGTAAATTGGATCCTACTAAAACTCGCATCAATAGCTTGGGAAAGCGTATTAATAGCCAATGTTTTTGCTAAACCCGGTACACCTTCTAACAGAATATGCCCTTGTCCCAACAATCCAATCAGTAAGCGTTCCACCATATATTTTTGGCCAACAATGACTTTGTTCATTTCAAAGGTTAGCAAATCAACAAATGCACTTTCTCTTTCAATTTTCTCGTTAATGCTTTTGATATCAACTGTTTCTTGCATCATAATAGGGATTATTTTAGACTTAAATTAGGGTCTGATTTTTTGAGTAGTGCAAATTGTTAAAATTTTTAGTGGAATGCTGTTAACGATTGGTTAAAAGTTGAGGCCTATCATCATAAGTGTGACACATTTAATACTATTTTAAGGATTCATTCCTGCGAAGGCAGGAAACCTTTAGGTTCAACGAAGTTAAACCTTTAGGATCAGTGAAGCTAAAGCTTTCGGTTCAACGAAGTTAATCCTTTAGGATCTACGGAGCTCATCTCAGGTTAAGTGTAGCTAATCCAATAACTTTAACTTAACTAATCTTAGGTTCGTCCAAGTAATACATAAAAGATCAACGGAACTACTCTTAAAATAAATAACTAAATTTGGAATAACATAAAATAGAGGTTTTCATCTGATAGTTATCAGGATAGTGACTATTAAGGTTGGAATCCAAAGGATCAGCGTAGCTAAACGTTTAGGTTCAGCGAAGCTTATCCTCAGAATCAAGAACTAAAATTAGAAATGAATTAAAATTAAAAGATTTCTGCCGAAGTTTATCTTGAGCGATAGTCGAAAGGCGGAGATGACAAATACTTATGAGAAAAACAGCATTAATTACAGGCGCCACCAGCGGCATTGGGCGCGCTACAGCACACGAATTTGCAAAACATGGCATCAATCTGATTTTATGTGGCCGACGTCAAGATCGTTTGGACACCATCAAAAAGACTTTGGAGAAAACCACCGATGTCCACACTTTGAATTTTGATGTTCGTGACAAGAACGCCACTTTTGAAGCCATTGCGTCGTTGCCAGAACATTTTAAAACGATTGATATTTTAATCAATAACGCAGGAAATGCGCACGGATTGGATCCGATTCAAACTGGAGATACAGACGATTGGGACGCCATGATGGACATCAACGTAAAAGGTTTGTTATATGTGAGTAAGGCCGTAATTCCGCAAATGACTGCCAGAGAATCCGGGCATATTATCAATATTGGCTCCTCTGCTGGAAAGGAAGTTTACGCCAAAGGAAATGTGTACTGTGCCAGCAAACATGCCGTATTAGCGATAACTGAAGGCATGCGGATTGACTTGAATCCATTTGGAATTAAAGTTGGTGCCATTAATCCAGGATTGGTAGAAACCGAGTTCTCACAAGTGCGCTTTAAAGGCGAAGCGGTTGCGGATAATGTTTATAAAGGCTACAAAGCATTACAGCCCGAAGATATTGCGGAGATTATTTATTTCGTGGTTTCTAGGCCTGCGCATGTGAATATAGCAGATTTGTTGGTGTTTCCGACGGCTCAGGCGTCGTCTACAATTTTGAAAAAAGTCAATTGATTATTTTTTATTTTTATTATTTATTGAATGTTTTAGATTATTAGAAGATTTATTGGTTTAAACAAAAAGGCATTGTTTTGAGGTGCCATTTTGTAGATCCTTTGTAATTCTTTGTATTAAGGGGATTGATCTTTTTCATTGTCTATTTTTATTATTATGAAATCGCTATGGCACACTTTAGCTCATTTGAAGATTTGGAGGTATATAAAGAAGCAACTTTATTTTGCGATGATATTTGGAATGTTATCCAAAACACATCTTTACAAAAAGATTATAAATTAAGGGAACAAATAAATGGGTCGTCTGGATCGATAATGGACAATATCGCTGAAGGTTTTGGCAGAGGTGGAAATAAGGAATTTATTATGTTTCTGGGATATTCAAGAGGTTCTTGCAGCGAGTCAAAAGCACAATTATTGCGTGCTTATAGAAGGGAGCATATTTCTAAAGAAACCTATCATGTCTTAAATAATAAAGCTCAAAATCTCATCGACCAACTTTCAAAATTCATCAACTACCTCAAAAAATCAGAACGTCGCGGTTCAAAATTCGACTAAATACGAAAAATAGATCTTGCACAAGAGTGAGAATAAATAATAGGAATAGAGAATTATTAATACGTCAGAGTAGGAATAAATAATAATAATAGAGAATAATCAATAGTCCCAAGTAAGAATAAAAAATAGTAATAAAGAATAAACAATCCCTTGTCTTGATCAACAAACGACTTCTCATAAAAAACCTATTAGCTCACAACGATGAGAGCAGTTTCTATGACAAGAAGCGGCAGATTGATATTGGCGAAAAGGAAGGGAAGGCGAAATTCTTAAAACACATTTGTGCGTTGGCGAACAGTAATCCAAAAAACAATTCTTATATCGTTATTGGTGTCGAAGATGAAGACAACAGCATTACAGGTGTTGATTTTTTTGATGACAGCAAAATCCAGAATCTGATCAATGCCTATTTGACCAATCCGCCGATTGTGCAATATGAGAATATCCCGTTTCCTCATTTACCGGATGATAAAGTGGTGGGATTGGTGACCATTCGGCCTATTGAGGGTTTGACCTCCTTAAAAAAGAACATCTGGAAGTATTATGGTGGCTCCGTCTTTTTTAGGGATGGAAGTATCAGCATGCCCAAAGTTTTTGATGTTGAGATCAAAGATGTCAATTCAAATATTGTGGAAGCTATTGAAAAGCACTCGCAAAATAACATTCAACATACGCTCGACGGCGTTTTCTATTTTTTAAATAAGCAGAAAGACTATCGTCCCCAATATTTGGTTTTTAAGGAATATTTTGTGCTTTGTTGGGCCGGGCAGAAAAAGGTTTATAAAGATGAAGTCTTTTTTAGCAGAGTTGATATTGAACTCGTCAATGAGCAAGTGCGGTTGTTTTTTTCGACCTTGGATGAAGTCACCATTACCTATGACGAGGACGCTTTTAATATTGTGGAGTATGTGAGCTTGGGCTTGCAAAACAATTATAAATATTATCCTTTGGAGGAAACTCGCATAACGTTTAACAATAATGCCACCTATCATATAGTGACGAAATTGCTTTTTGAAGCGCCACAGTATGATAAAAAAGTATTGCATCATATTTATAATACTAACAATGCTATTTTAGAAAAACTCAAAAAACAACAGCCGCTTAATGCTAATGAAGAACAGGATTTAAAAAATTTACCAGCAACTTATCTTATCTGTTATCTCAATTTATTTCATGATGCTGTTGAAAAGCTTAATGAAGCCAAACCCTTTTTAAAGGATTTCAGCCAAGAGTTGTATGGGAAATATAAAGAGTCTTTGCGTATTTTAAGAAAAGTGAAATACAGTTAGAAAAGGTCACCGGTATTTTGTGATAATGCATTTTATCGGACTTTTTGAACAGCCATTACCATTCATACAGATTTTTCTGTTAATGATAGTTTTTTATAGAATATTTCAATAAAAAACTGCAATTTTACAGCGCTATTAATCAATTATATACAATCCTGCTTCTCCCGATAATGGTTCGGCACTGAAGCAGGGTTTTTTTTTTGGCTGCATTTTGTCGGTGTTTTTATTAAGAGCTTGATCTACTTATAAACTCCATTCTAAAGCTGTACTTCATCGATTTTTTTGATCGCTTTTTGCCCTTCATACAGATATTTTGGCTAATCGTAGTTTTTACTAAACGATGTTAAAAATTAGAAATTTTTTACAGTGCTATTAACCAATTACAGCAAATCCTGCTTCACCCGAATATAAAACGGCACTGAAGCAGGTTTTTTTATAAAATACTTATTTGTCGGATTGGCACCAATTGGTTTTCCGAAACTTTTTTGAAATTTGGTGCTTTTTAAATTGGAGTTTTCTAAGTTTATTTTTTGGAATTATCAGCCTGAGCTTTCTGCATAAACTCCTCGCATTTTTCGACCATGTTTTTGCTGCCGCAGATAAAAGGAACGCGTTGGTGAAGTTCAGTCGGTTGAATGTCTAAAATACGTTGAAACCCATCGCTCGCTTTTCCATGAGCTTGTTCAGCTAAGAAGGCCATAGGATTACATTCATAAAGCAAACGTAATTTTCCGTTGGAGTTTAAGGAGCTTTTCGGATAGATATAAATGCCTCCTTTGATCATGTTTCTATGAAAATCAGAAACCAACGAGCCGATATAACGCGACGTATATGGTCGGTCGTCTTCTTCCATTTGGCAATATTTGATGTAATTTTTTACACCTTGAGGAAAGTGGATGTAATTTCCTTCGTTAACGGAATAAATACGTCCATTTTCTGGAAATTGCATGTTTGGATGTGACAAATAAAAGGTGCCAATCGCAGGATTGAGCGTAAAACCGTTGACGCCATCACCTGTGGTATAAACCAACATGGTTGAGGTGCCATAAACCACATATCCGGCAGCGACTTGCTGATGTCCTGGTTGCAGAAAATCTTCAATCGTCACGGGCGTTCCAATCGGCGTGACACGTCTGTAAACCGAGAAAATGGTTCCAACGGAGACATTCACGTCAATGTTAGATGAGCCATCTAAAGGATCAATAAGTACCACATATTTATTCTGAAATTTTTCGTCCTGACTATTAATAGCGATAAAATCTTCTTCTTCTTCGCTGGCAATCCCACACACAATATTTCTATTGGTCATGGTTTGGATGAACTTTTCGTTGGCGTAAACATCCAGTTTTTGCTGATCTTCACCTTGAACATTAACATCGCCTGCAGTGCCAATAATATCGACTAAGCCCGCTTTGTTGACTTCGTAATTAACCACTTTAGCAGCTAATCGGATCGAATTGATAAGGCTGGAAAGTTCGCCTGATGAATATTTAAAAGACGCTTGGTTTTCAATAATGAATTCACCTAAAGTTTGATGCTTTCGAAACATGAAGTATTTTGGATTTGTTTCTACAAATATCGTTTTTTTTAACGAACTACAACGTTTTCGTGAAACTTTAACGGCTTTAATTTTTTTAGTTTGCGTTATCTTTGAACACAATTTTTTTTATGATGGATTTAAAAATTAGATGGGCAGTTCGCGAAGATATGCCACAAGTGCTTGATTTAATTACCGAATTGGCAGTTTTTGAAAAGGAACCCGATGCCGTTGAAATCACAGTTTCTGATTTGCAAAACGATGGCTTTGGCGAAAATCCTGCCTTTGAATGTTTTGTGGCTGAAGTAGACGGAAAAGTAGAAGGCATCGCTTTAGTCTACAGCCGATATTCTACTTGGAAAGGTAAAATTTTGCATTTGGAAGATTTGATTGTGAGCGAAAAAATGCGAGGCAGTGGCTTGGGAACAGCGCTTTTGGATGAAGTGGTGCAATACGGCGACCAATTGGGCGTTAAACGCATTTGTTGGGACGTGTTGGATTGGAATGAACCTGCCATCGAATTTTATGAAAAGAAAGGTGCGGATGTCAAACGCGATTGGGATGTGGTGCACTTGACCGAAACCGGAATTAAAAACTATATAGCCAAATTAGAAGATGCACGTATTTAAGTTCGGAGGAGCGTCGGTTAAAGATGCTTTGGGCGTTAAAAACTTGGAACAGGTTCTAAGAAAAGTAGGCTTTGAAAACACGCTGATTGTCGTTTCGGCTATGGGAAAAACTACCAATGCCTTAGAAACGGTCGTTGGCAATTACTTTCATAATAAAAGTGAATTGCAGAGCTCACTGCGCAATGTCAAAACATATCATGAGGCTATTTTGTTGGATTTGTTTGAGGAATCACATCCTGTTTTTAAAAAAGTAGCTCTTTTGTTTGATGAGTTGCACAGTTTTTTTGACCGGAATAAATCGCCAGATTATAACTTTGTCTATGACCAATCGATTGGCTACGGCGAAATGGTCTCGACGGTAATTATTAATGAATATCTTAATTTGGTTGGTATTACCAGCAATTGGCTGGACGTTCGTGAGTGTATCAAAACAGATAATTATTACCGACGTGCCAACGTGGATTGGGAAGCAACGCAAATGGCCATCACCTCTAAATTCAATACCTCTGTTTTGAATGTAACTCAGGGCTTTTTGGGAAGTGATGCCAATAATTTCACCACCACTTTAGGTCGCGAAGGCAGTGATTATACCGCCGCCATTTTTGCTTATTGCCTAAATGCTGCAAATGTGACCATTTGGAAAGATGTTCCAGGAGTTTTAAATGCCGATCCCCGTTATTTTGAAAACGCACAATTGCTGAATAGGATTTCGTATCGTGAAGCTATTGAATTGGCGTTTTATGGTGCTTCCGTCATCCATCCAAAAACATTACAACCTTTGCAGCAAAAGGAAATTCCACTTTTCGTGAAATCCTTCAATCATCCAGAAGATCCAGGCACTATGGTTGCTAAGGGCAAAGGTATTGAACCGATGATTCCCTGTTTTATTGTCAAAAAAGATCAGGTTTTAATTTCTTTGTCCTCCTTGGATTTTTCATATATCGTTGAAGAGAATATCAGTGAGATTTTCAGACTGCTACATTTGTATAAAATGAAAGTGGCTGTCCTTCAAAATTCGGCGATTAGCTTTTCCGTTTGTATAGAAAACAGCTATAATAATCTATCCGATCTTTTGCATCATTTAAAGGCTAAATTTAAGGTAACCTGTCATGAAAATGTCTCCTTATATACCATACGACATTATAACTTGGAGGCCATAGCACAATTGGAAACGGATAAAATCGTATTGTTGAAGCAGTTAACGCAAGAAACCATGCAAATGGTAACACAATAACAAAAATTGCCAGATGGTGTTCTTTAAGATGTCACTTTTGATGCTTGTCGCACCGCTATTTTATTAAATAAATTGATTAGGTTTGTAGCCATGACCAAACAGCCGGAAACAGGATTAGTAAATGCAAAAGAAGTTGCCCAAGCCATACATTTAGATAGATATGGCGTTTTTGGTACGTTTTGCGGTTGGGTGCTTATGAAAGTACTTAAAATATCCAAAATTAATAAGGTTTATAATCGCAATAAACATTTAAGCAACGTTGAGTTTTTAGATGCTCTTTTAGACGATTTTCAGATTCGTTTTGAAATTCCTGAAGATGATTTAAAACGATTGCCAAAAGATGGCGCATACATAACCGTATCGAACCATCCGTTGGGAGGAATTGACGGGATTTTGCTGCTCAAATTAATGTTGGAGCAACGCGATGATTTTAAGATCATCGCCAATTTCCTACTAGAGCGTATTGAACCGATGAAGCCTTTCATCATGCCGGTCAATCCATTTGAAGACCGAAAAGATGTCAAGTCAAGTATTTCAGGATTTAAAGCTGCGCTTTCGCATTTGCGTGATGGACATCCATTAGGCGTATTTCCAGCAGGAGAAGTGTCCACTTATAGAGATGGTAAATTGGTTGTTGACCGCCCGTGGGAAGAGGCTGCAATGAAACTTGTCCGAAAGGCAGAAGTTCCTGTAGTGCCTATTTATTTTCATGCTAAAAACAGCCAGCTTTTTTATAAGCTTTCTAAAATCAGTGATACGTTCCGGACGGCAAAATTGCCTTCAGAAGTGCTGACCCAAAAACGACGTGTTATTAAGGTTAGGATAGGAAGACCAATTTCTGTAGCAGACCAAAAAGAATTGTCTACCCTTCAAGAGTTTTCAGAATTTTTAAGAAAGAAAACCTATATGTTGGCCAATTCTTTTGATCAAAAGGGCAATATTCTGAGCAATATTTCTTCAACCTTGAAAGTTCCAAAACCTATCAAAAACATCGTCACACCAGTGAGTGTGGAAGATATGAAGAAGGAAGTGGATTTTTTACGTGAAAATGACGGCCGACTTTTACAAAGCAAAAACTACGAAGTCTTTTTGACTGACTCCCAGAACATTCCCAATATTTTGCGTGAAATCGGACGCTTGCGTGAAATCACGTTTCGTGAAGTTGGCGAAGGCACCAACCAATCCATCGATTTAGATCCGTTTGATAATTATTATCACCACATGTTTTTGTGGGATAATGAATCTCATAAATTGGCGGGAGCTTATCGTATGGGCTTAGGTTCAAAAATATTTGCTGCTTATGGTATTGACGGGTTTTATCTTCAGGATCTATTCCGTTTTGAGCCCGAACTTTATAAAATGATGAGCGAATCCATTGAAATGGGACGTGCTTTTATCATTAAAGAATACCAGCTCAAACCCATGCCTTTGTTCCTTTTATGGAAAGGTATCGTACATACCACTTTGCGTTATCCAGAACATAAATATTTAATTGGTGGCGTGACCATTAGCGATAAATTTACCAACTTTTCAAAATCGCTGATGATTGAGTTTATGAAATCCAATTATTACGATCCTTATATCGCACAATATGTGCATCCTAAAAAGGAGTTCAAGGTCAAGTTAAAGGATGCCGATAAGGACTTTGTTTTTGATGAAACCGCAGCCGATTTGGTGAAATTCGACAGGATTATTGATGAATTGGAACCAGGCACTTTGCGTTTGCCTATACTCATCAAAAAGTACATTAAACAAAATGCGAAGGTGGTTGCGTTTAATGTTGATCCATTGTTCAACAACGCTGTGGATGGTTTAATGTACATCAGAATAGCCGACTTACCAGAAAGCACCGTGAAACCTGTGATGGAAGAATTTCAAGCGGAGATGGAGCGGAAATTTGCGGAGAATGGGGATGCTCCTGAAGTCTAAAAATAATTCCTTATTGCCTAATTCTTAATTGTAAAACTTCTCTTATTCTTTCCTTCTATAAATCTTTTGCGTTTTATTAGCAGTTGCAATATCCTCTTAAACATTGAAATAAATACAAATTTTAATTGATTTTACAAAAGCCGAATAATATAATTTTCAGCTTTTGTAAAATGATTAAAACCAAGGTTTCTTGCCTGCTTGATAGGTAGCGTAAAATTCAGCATCAGATTTTGTAAGGTAGATAATACCTTCAATTAATCCCACTAATCCTGTTGCCCAAATTACAAATATGCCAATACCTACACAGGAGAGTACCATGCCAATTAATGTGGCTCCTAATAAAATTCCGCCTTCTTTATTGTACCCTAGTATAAATTTGTGGACACCTAAAGATCCTACGAGAATAGCAAGAATACCAGCTAATATTTTTTTATTCTCACCTGGGGTGTTTCCGAAGGCTTCTTTTGCTCCTGATGAGAACTCTTTAGCACTTTTTTTAGCTCCATCTGAAAATTCCTCAGCAGAACGTTTGACGTCTTCTGTAAATTTTTTATTGTTATCTTTTGCGCTGTCCAGCATATCGTCACTTAAATTGTTATTTTCAGTCATCTTCCTTGTAATGTTTTAAAAGTTAGAAGTTTAAAGGTAGCAAAAAAAAGATTTGATTTAACAAAAAAGACTTTATGACTGAATTCAAAGCCCAACTTTTAGGGTTTTTCAATGCACATAATTAGTGTTTGAAACTTAAATATCAATAGGACTTTGAAATGGCCTTTATTTTATCAACAATAGTCTGTGCCAGTTTTTCTTTACTTTCTATGGTCCAACCTGCCACATGTGGGGTTAAGAGGACATTTTCTGCTTGGATGAGGTATTTGAATGCCTGTGGCATTTCAGAAGTAAATAGGTCTTCAAAAGATGACTTTTCGTATTCTAAAACATCTAATCCTGCGCCAAGAATTTTTTTAGATTTTAAAGCAGCTACCAAATCTTTAGTCACGACACTTTTACCACGCGCTGTATTAATGAACCAAAATGGTTTTTTGAATGCGTTGATAAAGTCGGCGTTGACTATGCCTAAGGTCAATGGTGTTTGTGGTGTATGTAAACTCACAACATCCACTTGGTCTTGGAATTCTTTTAGAGACACTTGTTTGGCATTGTCATCGCCTACATTGGCTTTGATGTCATAGCACAGCACTTCAACTTCAAAGCCGCGTAGTTTTTTGGCGAAAGCTTTGCCCATATTGCCATAACCAATAAGACCAACGGTTTTTCCATCGAGTTCAATACCTCTATTATCTTCACGAAGCCATTTCCCAGAGCGCACTTCACGGTCTGCTTTATTGAGTTTGTTAAATAAAGATAGGAGCATGCCCAAAGCGTGTTCGCCAACGGCGTTTCTGTTGCCTTCTGGTGCCGCGATGAGGTGGATGCCTTTTTGTTGAGCGTAGTCACAATCAATGTTTTCTAATCCTGCACCAACGCGACCGATAAATTTTAGGTTTTTAGCGGCATCTAAAAACTGTTTATCAATGCTAAAACGGCTTCTTAAAATGACACCGTCATAATTCTGTATTTTAGCTTCAATGGCTTGTTTGGAAGACGTATAATCTTCATCATTTTGATAGCCCATAGCGTAGAGCTGATCGATGAGTAAACGATGGTTGGTATCGAGGTGGAGGATTTTCATGGTAACATTCCTGCGTAGGCAGGAATCTATTTTTAAAAGTTCATAATTTCAAAATTAAGAAAAGGCATTTTGATTTCTGTCAATTTTACTTAAGAAATAAGAATGGTGATCAGAATATTTTCATTTGATCCTTTTTGATTTCGACGTCTTTAAAAATTTAATCACAAACTAACTTCTCCTCCTTTTGAAGGAGGAGTGGCTTCTGCTTCAGGATAGAAGCAGAAGACGAGGTGGTTTTTCAGTATAATTTCTGAGCTGTCAAACCCCTCAGGTTTTTACTTGTCCGCCGAAGCTTCAGCGTAGGAGGAAAACCTGAGAGGTTTAGTTAGTGTAATTTTTATTGGATTTGTGAGATTCTATAACCTTCCATCTTCAATTCCTTTTCTGGAATTGAAACCACCTTCCCTTGAAAAAAGGGAAGGAATTTTGAATCTTGCAGTTTTTAAAATGAGACTGATAGGAATTCTCCTCCTTTGAAAGGAGGAGTGGCTTCTGCTTCAGGATAGAAGCAGAAGACGAGGTGGTATTTCAGTATAATTTCTGAGCTGTCAAACCCCTCAGGTTTTTACTTGTCCGCCGAAGCTTCAGCGTAGGAGGAAAACCTGAGAGGTTTAGTTAGTGTAATTTTTATTGGATTTGTGAGATTCTATAACCTTCCATCTTCAATTCCTTTTCTGGAATTGAAACCACCTTCCCTTGAAAAAAGGGAAGGAATTTTGAATCTTGCAGTTTTTAAAATGAGACTGATAGGAATTCTCCTCCTTTGAAAGGAGGAGTGGCTTCTGCTTCAGAATAGAAGCAGACGACGCGGTGGTTTTGAGCTTGATTTATGAGTTGTCAAACCTCTCAGGTTTCTAAAACCTGAGAGGTTTTGTGTGGTTAATTTGTTTATGGATTTGTGAGATTTTACAACCCTTCCGTCTTTAAGCCCTTTTCTGGGCTTAAATCCACCTTCCCTTGAAAAAAGGGAAGGAATTTTTAACATCGAAAATATTGGGAGCAGAGCAGTTTTCATTTGAGATGTATTTCAAATTTTATTTCTAATTAACTACTTTTCTTTTAAATGCCAAATTCGCGTTAGCGATTGTAATGAAAATCCTTTTGCTTTTCGCAAAAGATTGCAATGGAAAGCGCGACCTGAAAGGGAACGCCCCAAATATTAAAGCCTAAAAACTTTAGAGGTCTGAAGCGATCAACTTTTTCTGTATTTGTAATTTACAACCCTTCCGTCTTCAATTCCTTTTCTGGAATTGAAGCCACCTTCCCTTGAAAAAAGGGAAGGAACCTTTGGATATGTTTATAAATTTGAGATCTTTTTTAAAACCCTAATATCATCTTAGCCACGAGAAAATAAGTCAAAATCCCGAAAACATCATTACTGGTAGTAATAAACGGTCCCGTGGCTACTGCGGCATCAATGCCACGTCGGTCCAAGAATATTGGCATTGAGGTTCCAATGACTGCGGCCATCATAATAACTGTTACCAAGGCCACACAAATGGTTAGGGATTCTAAATAGGTGGTATGAAATCCGAAATGGCTGATCATTAAAACGACAAAGGCAATTGCCAACCCGTTGACCAATCCTAAGAGTAATTCTTTAAAAAGACGATGGATAATATTGCTGTCAATGGTGCCATTAGCTAAACCTTTAACCACGATGGCGGAAGATTGTACGCCTACATTTCCTGCCGTGGCCTGCACTAACGGAATAAAAAGTAACAAGGCGGGGAATTGCATCATGGCATCACTGAATCCATTAATGATACTGGCGGCACCGATACCTCCAAACATTCCAATAAGAAGCCAGGGCAAACGCGCTTTGGTAAGTTGCCAAATGCTATCATCAGCTTCCACATCTCCCGTAATACCTGCGGCCAATTGGTAATCTTTATCGGCTTCTTCAATCATGACGTCGATAATGTCGTCAATGGTGATGCGTCCTAATAAAACCATATCATCGTCAACCACAGGAATGGCTTCCAAGTCATATTTAGCCATGATTTTTGCGACTTCTTCGGGATCTTCGTCCACTTTTACATAATCGACATTTTTGATGTAGATGTCGGCAATTTTCTCATCACTTTTGGCGATAATTAAATCTTTTAAAGACAAGCGTCCAATGAGTTTGTTTTGCTTGTTGACGACATAAATAGAATGGACTCGAGTCACATCCTTGGCCTGCCCTCTGATGCGGCGCAAACAGCTGGCAACGGTCCAGGTTTCGTAGACTTTAACCAATTCCTTGGCCATGAGTCCGCCCGCAGTATCTTCGTCATAGGCCAGTAATTCGGTAATTTCAGCCTTATGATCTTCGTCTTCCAAGTGATGGATGACTTCACGTTGACGTTCTTCAGAAAGTTCCGAAAGAATATCAGCAGCATCATCCGTGTCCAAAGCCTGTACTTCGTCAGCGATTTCCTTGGAGGACAGGTTGCGCAATATTTTTTCACGATGGTCTTCATCCAGCTCCATCAGGATTTCTGAGGTGGTTTCAGAATCGAGAAGTTTGATCACATACACTGCATCTTCCAGATCAACTTCATCTAGAATTTCAGCAATATCAGCGTAATGGAATTCATTTAAAAGTCGGTGGAGCTCGTCATCGTTTTTATCTTCGATAAGTTGCTGAACTTGTTCAATGAGTTCGTCAGTTAGCTCAAATTGTATGTTCTCTCTTTCTTCTGCCAAATGGATTGTTTTTAAAGATTAACGATCGTTTTCAATCAGTTGTGTTAGTTCGATGAACTGCTGTACGCTTAATTGTTCGGGACGTTTTCCAAAGATAGGGTTTGATTTCAAGCTTTCAGAGAGATCCAGTGAATTTAAACTGTTTCGCAGGGTTTTACGCCGTTGTTGAAAGCCTGTTTTTACCACTCTAAAAAGGAGTTGCTCGTTACAGTCCAGTTTGAAGTTTTCTTTCCTTTTTAATAAGAGCACGCCAGAATCCACTTTTGGTGGTGGATTGAATACTGAAGGCGGAACCGTAAAAAGATATTCGGCATCATAAAATGCCTGTGTTAAAACCGAAAGTATGCCATACACCTTACTGCCTTCCTTAGAGCAAATGCGCAGTGCCACTTCTTTTTGGAACATGCCTGAAAACTCTGGAATTTGATCGCGCATCTCTAAAGTCTTGAACAGGATTTGCGATGAAATATTATAAGGAAAATTCCCGATAATGGCGAAAGGCTCATCTCCAAAAACTTCTTTTAAGTTATACTTTAAGAAATCTTTTTCAATGATGCGATCGGCAAGATTAAGATAGTTTTTTTGAAGGTAGTCTACCGATTCTGTGTCAATTTCGATGACATGCGTTGTGATGTCTTTTTTAAGCAAATACTTGGTCAAAACGCCCATGCCTGGACCAATTTCCAGCACATGATCATAACCTTTAAAGGAAAGTGAATCGGCAATTTTTTCAGCAATACTTTCATCAGTCAAGAAATGTTGACCCAAATGTTTTTTTGCTCTGACTTGATTATCTTTTGACATAGTTGGAAGTTGGAAGCACGATGCTTGAAGTACGAAGTTAGTGAGAATTTATTTTTGAGAAGAGAAGTTTTTTGTTTTTCTCGCAGAGGCGCGGAGTCACAAAGTTTCAGAATGAGAAGCGTCTCTTCTCTTCATTCTTTTCTCTATTTTCTAATTAATTAAACTTAACTGAGTATTCGTCAATAACTTCCAGTTCTGTACGGAATGACAATACCTTATCGCCAAAGATTTGGAAACCGACGTCACGTAATTTATCAGCATCGTTTTTATAATAACTTTCGAGGGCTTCACGAGATTTTGCTCTGTATTGCACGGAATACGTGACACTGCCTTCAGGATCGTGGACCAGAACTTTAGTCAGTTTGGCTTCAGTAAAATGGCCTGTTGCCAAAACATGAGGAATGTGTTCTTTGATCCAAGCGAGCCATTGTTCGTGGATGCTGGCGTGTATGTTTGAGGTAACGTTGTATATGATCATAAAAAATGAATTTTAAAATTTCAAGTACCAAATCCCAATACTAGTGAGTAGAATAGTTGGGATTTCGTGCTTGTTTATTGTGTGTTAGATTTAGAATTGTTTTGCAAAGAACAGAAGTTCTTGGTTGGCATCAAAGAATTTAATCTTTTTTTGTGTTTGATAGTGTTTTGGAGGAGATAGATTTTGAAGGAAGAAGTGGTTTGTTTCTAAAACCTATATAATCAAATGCATTAGCGAGTAATCCAATTTTCAATTATAATATCTGATATCCTTTCAAACTCTTTTATGTTTTCAGTAACCATAATCAGTTCATGAGAAACAGAGGTTGCGGCAATTAACAAATCAAAATCGCTAATTAAAGTTCCTGATTTTCTTAATCTTGTTTTTTCTTTTGCGTAGGTATGAATCGCATTAAAAATCGGTAGGACTTTTACCTGTTCAGAAAACTTATCAATGAGGTCAAGATTCTTTTTTGGATTAGAGCTGTTTTCAGCTCCATAAGTGAGTTCCGCAAGAGTTATTTCAGAAATGGCACAATTCTGTAAATCAATTTCGAGAATTTTGTCAATCAAATTGAACTGTCCGCGAAAAAAATGAATACAGATATTAGTGTCCAAAAGATATTTCATTATAAATCTTCTGTGTTTAATTTTTCGATTCGAGAATTTCTTATGTCGGATATTATATCGTCAGAACTTCTTTTGTCAATCCAAGCACCGAAGAGATCTTCTGGGTTCGTTTTTTTATTTGGTTTGTTTTCCATGGACTCAGTTAATTTGAGTATTAGGTTTTTTTTCGTTCGAACGTCTAAGTTTTTCAAATAACCAAAATACTTGTCCAGAATTTTACTTGATATCGTTAATCCTCCCATGATCATCTATTTATTGCAAGTTAGTAATTTTTAAGATTTTATTTACAGATCCTTTATAATGAGACCATAATGTCAATTAATTTATCGCATCCCCACGCAACATCCGAAATTGCTTCCGCGCTTCTATAAAATAAATACTGTCCTGATGATTAAAGAGGATCTTCTCATATAAAGGTTTTGCTTTTTCAGGTTCCTCAAGGATGTTATTGTACAATTCAGCTAAATAATAATAGGCATCATCGGCTAAAATACCGTCGTTATGATAGGCAATGATGAATTCATAATTTTTAATGGCTTTGTCATATTGCTTTTTCTGAACAAAGAGTTGTGCTTGTTTAAAAAGTGCTTGGTCTTCAATGCTTTCGCCTTTGTGCTCCGTCAGAATTTTATCCAATAATGAAATGGCTTCGTCTTTTTTGTTTTGAAACGCCATCAAATCTGCTTTGGCATAAAGTTTTAATGCGACATGAAGCGAATCTTCATACTTGTTATCTGAAATCAATAATTTCAGTTCCAAAGCATCATTCGCAATAAGCTGTGAGGTGGACGCTTTTAAGACTTTCAATTGTGATTCCGCCCATTCAAAATCGCCTTTGTAATAACTGGTTTTTGCCACTTTAAATCGCGCTTCCTGTGCGATGGTGCTGTTTTTTGTGTTCGCCTGAATTTGGGTGTAATAAATGAGGCCTTCATTGAATTTTTCTTGAAATACCAATATGTCGGCCAATTTCATTTTTACTTCCGCTTGCTGTAAGGAGGAAATATTAAGCTTTAAACTTTCTTTTAAAAAGTTGCTGGCCTCTTCGGGTTTATTCAAATGGAATGCTAAAAAATTGCCATAGGCTATTTGCAATCCTAAAGTGGGTTCAGAGATGCCATAGGTGAGGAAAAGTTGTTTGTACTTTTCTTGAATTGCCGGTAAATCTTTTGGCGATGCATTTGTTGTTTCAATATCCAACAGATACTGGTTGGCCGTCAAAATAGTGCCAATATTTTGAGTGCTCGCTAGGACATACTGTAAGATTTCTGTAGCGACGTCATTTTCTTTTTCGCTCAGTGCGGTCATGGCCAGTTCGATAATTCGGCTTAAACTTTCGCGTTGACGCATGTACAAGGCTTTTTCTTGTGTAAAGGCTCTGCTGTAAGCTTTCTCTTGAATGTAGAGCCAACTGAGCAGTTCATACCAATAGGTGTCCGGTTGGGTTTGTATTTTTTTAAGCAAGAGTTTTCTTAATAAGAGATTGTTCTCATTGTCTTTATTTTCTGAAATAAAATCGCTAAACTGTGATTTGGCATTATTTAAATATTCGGGTCTGGCTTCAACGTAGGCCAAATAGTACGTGAAAAATAATTCGATATTCCCTTGTTGGCCGTACACATTGGCAAGTTCTCGATTGAAATTTAAATTGGGGTCAAGTGCCATACCTCTTTTGTAGGTCTCAATGGCGTAATCCAGCAAAGAATGCTCTTCAAACTGTCGGGCAATGAGTACAGCGAATCCAGGACGTTCTTCAATCTTGTTCATGGCTTCTTGATAGTATTTTGTCGCCTGGTCCATCGCATTCTGTAATTGAAAATTATAGCCTAATTCAATTAGTAATGCCGGATTTTGATAAATGGGTATTTTCGAGTTGATGAGTGTTTCTGCAGCCTTAAATTGTTCTAATTCCTGATGTGTTTTTATCAAAAAATAAATGTAGTTGTAATTGTCTGGTTGGGCATCATATAATTTTTGATAGGAGAGGAGTGCCTTTTCAAATTCGCCACGTTTGTAATAGTCGGCCGCCAATTGTTCTTCATCGTTTTGTGAAAAAGACAAGCATCCCAATAATAGGAAAAGGAGCGGTAAAAGCTGTTTCATGAAACTAATTTATGTAAAGATAGCCACTTAAAGCCGTTGGTATTGTGAATCTTTTTATAAAAAAAATGCCCAAACGTAAGTTTGGGCATTACCATCAAAATAAATGTGCTATTAACCATTACTTATAATGATTCAATTATCTTGGTTGGTGCTGTAAAATATTATGATGCGATAACTATATCTAAAACAAAACTCTAGTGACCAAGAGCACTAAAGATATGACGATTAAAATGCGTATAAAATTTTTCATGGGGGTCAAATTCTATTTGTGAATACTAACTTGGAGATTTTTTGGCTAAATACAAAGAAAAATGCTAAAAAATCGTTAAACAACACGGTTTTTTAGCATTATATCGAAATAAATAAGATTTTTCTTACAAGCTAGATTCTATCAAATCCTGTATAAGGAATTAAAACCTCAGGAATTTGGATGCCATCTTCCATTTGGTAATTCTCTAAAATTCCCGCTAAAACTCTTGGCAACGCTAATGAACTTCCGTTGAGTGTATGCGCCAGTTCATTTTTCCCTTCAGCATTTCTAAATCGCAATTTCAAGCGGTTGGCCTGAAAGGTCTCAAAATTTGAAACGGATGAGATTTCCAGCCAACGGTCCTGAGCGGTAGAAAACACTTCAAAATCATAGGTTAGGGCTGAGGTAAATCCGATATCGCCACCACATAAACGCAAAATACGATATGGCAATTTCAATTCATCTAAAATTTCTTTGACATGATCCACCATGCCGTCCAAAGCTTTGTAGGAATTGTCAGGATGTTCGACACGTAAAATTTCTACTTTGTCAAATTGATGCAAACGGTTCAAACCTCTTACGTGAGCGCCATAACTTCCGGCTTCACGACGGAAACATGGGGTATAGCCTGTGATGCCAATTGGCAAATCAGCAGCATCGAGAAGTTCATCCCTGAAAATGTTGGTTCCTGGTACTTCGGCCGTTGGAATCAAATAAAGATCGTCTTCCGTGACATGGTACATTTGACCCTCTTTATCAGGTAATTGTCCTGTGCCAAAGCCAGATGCGGCATTGACCAAAAGTGGTAATTGATATTCGGTATAACCCGCAGCAGTATTTTTATCTAAGAAATAAGAGATTAATGCGCGTTGTAATTTGGCGCCTTTTCCTTTATATACAGGAAATCCTGCACCCGTAATTTTGTTGCCCAACTCAAAATCGATGATGTCGTATTTTTTAGCCAATTCCCAATGTGGCAAAGCGTTGGCATGCAAAGTCGGAATGTCTCCTTTTCTGTAAACCTCCTCATTATCGTCAGCCGTAGTTCCAGCAGGAACACTGTCATGAGGTACGTTTGGAAGTTTATAGAGCAATTGGTTCAAAGCCTCTACGGTCGTATTCAGATCGTCTCCAAGTGTTTTTGAAGCTTCTTTTAATTCGCCAGTTTTTGCTTTTAAGGCATTGGCTTGATCGGCTTGACCGGATTTGTACAAGATGCCAATTTCTTTAGATAAACTGTTGGATTCTGCCAAGGTGTTATCCAATTCCGTTTGTAAACGACGTCGGGTTTCATCAAGGGCAATGACTTCATCAATCATTTGCGCAGCATCAAGGTTTCTTTTTTTCAAACCTTCGATCACTTTCTCTCTGTGATCTCTAATAAATGGTACTTGTAACATATTTGTTTAATTTGATGGTAAAAATAAGTAAATTTTAAGCGTCGTTCTGAAGTCTTTTAATTTCAGTCAAAATAATCTTGGTCTTCTGATTTTTTCGAAGTGCTTTTAAGTTTGGAAGGTCTCAGCCATGCGCTATGTTTTAATGGTTCCCATTTCACACTGCCCAAATCCACATCGGGATCAATGAATTGGTTGAGTTCGCCACCATTTACCCGAACAGAAGAATTCACAAATACCTTTACGTCGATGCCTTTAGCTGCAAACATCTTTTTTAAACGTTGGGCAAATTGCCAAATGACATCGGGTTTCGTGCTTACCGTACGTTGCTGTTTTAGAGTCAAATAATCTTCGATTTGGATCGGGATTTCTAAATTGGTTTGGGCATTAATAACTTTAAAGGTTGTGCGGCCACTTTTAGCACGGAGCATCATGCGCCATGATAAACGATGGCCTTCTTCTGTCCATAGCACATCGTCTTCAAAAAACCAATGGCGTAGTGGTAGACCGATTTGAACAATGAAATAGATGATGAATACAGTCACAAATGCTTTATGGTACTTTGGTACAATGACTTCGTCTTGATCATAAAATGGTTTCCGTTTTAAAAATAACTTATGGATGGTTTTCGTCGGGAAAAAGAAAAGGGTAAATGCCAAAGATAGATAAGGGAAAATTCCAATCTGAAATACGAAAGAATTGAACAGATGGAAGAAAATGGAAGCGAAAAACGCAAATTTTCGAGTGCGTTTCCATAACAATAATGGAATAATCAATCCGTCAAACAAAATGCCGACATAAGCAATGGTGTAATGCGTCCATTTTTGCTGCAGAACTTCTCCAACTAACCACAAATCTTTTTTGCCCTTCATCAAAACTTCAGCGACTGTGCCATCTAGCCAATCGGGGTAAATTTTCGCCACAGCGCCATAAGTGTATACGATAAACATCTGTAAGATGAATACCAAGGCACACCAATGCGGCATTGAAATTTTCTTGATGCTTGGATTTAAACGAGCGTCAACGGATGCATAGGTGTTGGCCGGTTGAAATACCATGATAGCACTGAGCAACATCAATAAATAATAATGGTTGTTGTAGGACGATTTTTGCATTAAATACGTACCTGTCCAAAGTAAAGTAAAGACGAGCATGCTCCATCGGTATTTGTAGCCGACCATGACGAAAAGTCCGCAGATTCCCATCACGATATACCAAACATACATCCCCTTTCCTGGTAAAGGTTGAAGCCATTCAAACCCAATGAACGAAAATGTTTGTTGCGGTTCAATCAAGGTGCGACGCACCCAACCTGTAAAAATTGCGCCAATACTTTCCATGAAAATAAGAAAGCCGAAAATAATTCGAAACACAATCAGTGCACTGTTGTCTATATGTTTAAAGAGGAGTTTGTGCATTGCGGTTGGCAATAATTTGTTTGGCGTTAATTCGATCCTGTCTTAATTGCTCAATAAGTGCTTCAACCGATTCAAATTTTCGTTCATCCCTGAGTCGGTCTAAAAACGAGATTTTTAAATGCCGGTCGTAAAGGTCTTCATCCAAATCAAAAAAATGGGCTTCAATAGTTTTTTTATCGCCTTCAAATGTTGGGTTAACGCCAATATTCATCATGCCATAAATGGTTTTATTTTTATAAGAAGAAGCCACAACATAAACGCCATTTTTAGGAATGAGTTTATAGGTTTCATCAACGCTTATGTTTGCTGTAGGAAATTCCATTTTTTTGCCAAAACCTTTTCCTCTTACGACGGTGCCATTAATATAATAGTCATATCCTAAAAAGGCATTTGCCGTTTTAATATCGCCAGAAAGGAGCGATGACCTGATTTTGGTGGAGCTCACGGCAACATCTTTTACATCTTGGGCTGAAATTTCTTCAACTTCAAAACCGAATTCTGCTCCAAATTTTCTCAAATCGTCGATATTGGCACTTCGATTTTTGCCAAATTGATGATCATAACCAATGATGACATATTTGGCATGAAGCGTATCAACTAAAATCGTTTTGACAAAATCACGTGCAGAAAGGTTGGCGAAATCTTTTGTAAACTCTTTTACATAAATATAATCCAATCCTAAGGCTGATAAGATTTCTTTGCGTTCAGCAATGGTATTCAGGAGTTTAATATCTGAATTTTGCTGTAAGACCATGCGCGGATGCGGAAAAAAGGTAAGCACCACAGAATTTAAGTTCTTTTCAGACGCTTTTTTTGTGAGTTTTTTGATGATTTTTTGATGTCCGATATGAACGCCGTCAAAAGTGCCAATAGTAACTACTGACGGTGTTTGCGGAATGGAACGGTCTGATGCTGTAATTACCTTCAAGTGATTTTTTTGTAAAAATAACCATTTAAGAGGTTAAAAAAAATTACTATCTGTGAATTGGAGACCATGTAGGGTAATTTAAAAGATGGTTAAGAATATTACAGTTTTACGTTGAACATTTTCGATTTTTTAGAAGAATGAATATCCGGTAAGGAACTTGGATAAATTTGTGTTTTTCAAAGGACACTTAGAATCATTATACTTTTTTTGTGATCTATTTAATTTGAACGTAACTTTCACTGCTCTAAACGTTATCGTCGCGATACAATTATACATTCTATGAAAAACAAGTACTTAAAATCAAGTGTGTTCCTTGTCATGATTTTTGCCTTTTCGATGACTTTTGGTCAGCAAGGTAATTCTCCTTGGACGATGATCACTAAGAACAGTGTTTCTCAAGAAAAAGTATTTCCTCAGGAATCTAAACCTTCAAAAGCGACCTATTATCAATTAGATATGTCGAATTTGAAATCCAAATTACAGAATGTGCCAGAGCGAACTTCGGGAATGCAATCCAAGGCGCTTCTTGATTTTCCAAATGCGGACGGCTCTATGGAGGTTTTCAGGATTATGGACTATTCAGTAATGGCGCCAGAACTTCAGGCCAAGTTCCCTGAAATCCGTTCTTATGTGGGTTATAGTTTGAAAAACCCTTCCACAGTTATTTATTTCAGTGTTTCCTCAGAAGGATTGCATACCATGACCATGTCCATGGACAAAGGCACTGAGTTTGTCAATCCTTACGCCACTGATGGTGTTTATAAAGCCTTTTCAAGACGCGATATTCCTGTGTCACAAAACTTATTTGAATGTGGTTTTATTGAAGACAATGTTTTTAATAGAAATAATTTAGAGGTTGATTTTACAGCGGCACGGAATGCCAATGATGGGACAACGCGTACCTTTAGATTGGCCGTTGGGACCAGTATTGAATACACTAATTTTCACGGAGGCACGGTAGCCTCTGCTTTGGCTGCGATTAATACCACGATGACCCGCGTCAATGGTATTTACGATAGAGAACTCTCCATGAGAATGACTTTAGTGCCTAATAATGATCTTCTGATTTCGACCACTGGCAATAGTCTTTTTTCAAATGGCGAAAATATTTCAGCTACTACCGGAATTATCAATGGACTAATTGGTGCAACCAGCTATGATATTGGACACACCTTTACCACTGGTTCGGGAGGTAGTGCGTATTTAGGCAGTGCTTGTGCAAATAACAAAGGCGCTGGAACAACGGGCTTGACAAATCCTGCAGGCGATCCATTTTCCATTGATTATGTAGCTCATGAAATCGGACATCAGTTTGGAGCTACGCATACCTTTAATGGAACTGCTGGTAATTGTTCTGGAGGAAATAGATCAAGTGAAACAGCTTACGAGCCAGGAAGTGGATCCACTATTATGGCTTATGCTGGTATTTGTAGTCCTCAAAATGTTCAAAACAACAGCAGTGATTATTTTCATCAAGCGAGTTTGCGTCAAATATGGACGAGTATTACGGTGGGCACCAGTACCTGTGCCGTTTTATCCCCTAATGGAAATACGGCACCTACAGCAAATGCCGGAGGATCCTATAGTCTTCCGATTTCTACGCCTTATAAGTTAACCGGCGCTTCAACAGATGTGGACGGCACTGCGACCCATACCTATACTTGGGAGGAATTTGATTTAGGACCAGCCGGTATGCCAGCAACAACTACAGAATTTGGTCCGATGGTGCGTTCTTTTCAAGGCACAGGAAATCGGGTGAGATACATTCCGAGATTGCCAGATGTCATTGCGAATGGTGGCATTTTATCAACCTGGGAAAAGTTGCCTTCAGTAGGAAGGGTTCTTAATTTTGTTTTAACCGTTAGAGATAATGATCCAAGAGGCGGGCAGACAGCTGTTGATGCTATGAAGGTAACAGCCGTAGCATCTGCAGGCCCATTTAAGGTCACTTCACAAACGTCCAATGTGACTTGGGAAGTGGGGGCAAATAAAACTGTTACTTGGGATGTAGCCAATACCAATGTCGCTCCCATAAACACTTCAATGGTCAACATCAATCTTTCCATAGATGGTGGCGTGACTTTTCCTTATACCTTGGCATCCAATGTGGCTAATGATGGGGCGCATCAAATTTCAGTTCCGAGCGGAACGGTCACTACTAAAGCACGAATTATGGTGGAAAGTGTTGGCAATATATTTTATAATGTGAACACTTCTGATTTCAAAATTATCAATGTTGACTTTCTTTTAAATTTCTCGAACTCATCAGTTGTAGCTTGTCAACCTAATAATGCCGTTTATAATTTTACTTACAACACGTATCAAGGGTTCAATCAAAGTGCAACTTTTTCGGCTACCAATTTACCAGCGGGAACTACGGCGACATTTAGCCCAGCGTCCGCAATTGCTAATGGTACACCGGTAACTATGACGGTTAGTAATATGGGAAATGCTACTCCAGGGAGTTATACTATTACCGCAACAGGTACTTCAGGTACTAAAATCAATAGTTCGGCGGTGTTACTTGAGGTGTTTAATGGCACTATTGCGGCAGTCCCTTTATTGACTCCGACCAATGGCGCTGACGGACTTTATAAAGACGTGACTTTAACTTGGGGAAATGATATTAATGTGGAAGAGTACATGGTGGAGATTTCAACCACTAGTAATTTTAATACGCTTTTGGAATCGCATACAACTGCAGCCACTTCTCATTCACTAAGCTTAGCGCCAGCGACGGTTTATTATTGGAGGGTTAAGGCATTAAATCAATGCTCAACAGGTACGACTTCTGCAGTGTATAGTTTTTCTACCGGAATTCCAACCTGTGGATATTCATTTACGGCAACAGATACGCCGATTGTAATCTCTGCAGAGGGTTCAAATACTTATACTTCGACAATTGCCGTGAAAGAAAATTTGCCGATAACCGATGTCAATGTAAAGGTTAATATTACCCATTCATTGGTGAGCGATTTACGTTTGATTTTGATAAGTCCGTCCGGTGCCCAAGTTATTTTGACAGAAAATAATGGCGGTTTTTTTGATGCTAATTTTACGAACACTATTTTTGATCAAGAAGCTGCAACCTCCATCACTTCAGTTGATGCTCCATTTACAGGATCTTTTAAGCCCGAAGGAGATTTATCCATCCTTTATGGCGAAATGTCTGCAGGCAATTGGAAACTTCAAGTTACAGACGCTTATACCGTCGATGGCGGAAGCATAAATGAATTTACATTAGAGTTTTGTCTGTCGCAGCCCTTATTTGTTGAGAAACATAGCTTTGAGACCTTTGATGTTTTTCCAAATCCGAACAATGGCGAATTTACGGTCAAATTAAAATCTTATTCAGGAGCCGCTATCAAAATAGATATTTATGATATGAGAGGCAGAAAGCTATTTGAAAATAGTTTTAAGAATCCGATTAACTTTAGAGAAGTGATCCGCTTGGACAATGCACCATCGGGAATGTATGTAATCCATATTTCGGATGGGTTAAGGAGCGTCACGAAGAAGATCTTAGTAAAGTAATGGTCCTTAAAAACAAGCCAAAAGCCGTCTCATGTGTCAAGTTGAGACGGCTTTTTTATGGTCGATACTTTCAATATCTATGTTAGATATGCATTTGGTCAAAAAAAAAGACCCTTTCAAAATTATGAAAAGGTCTTTTGCAAGTTAGGGACTTCACTCAAATGGTTTCAATAATTTGCAATTTAATTATAGACCTACAGTCCAACCGTTGGCCCAAGTAGGTTTAGCAGTTCCGTTGCCGGCTCCTGTAGCATTTTCGTTTATGCTGTATACTGAAGATACATCAACCGCTGCACCAACCGTGTTTTTTCCAACGGATAGCGTTGTGACCTTGTCAAACTTGACGTTGGTTGCAACCAATGAACCCGCAGTTACATAACCAATGCTTTCATCATGTTGAATGTCGAAACCTGTTTTCCAATTGCTCAAAACCAAGTTGTCAAATTTAGCTTTGGTACCCACTCTTAATTTTATGGCTTGCGATTCTGAACTGGTGTCTGCAGCTCCTAAACCAATTAACGTCAGGTTTTTGATGGTAGGATTAGAGATAGGTGTTGCCAAGTGATTGTTTGAATTGTTATCGGCTTCAATTCCTCTATTTCCTGCATTCGTTCGGATACCGTACCAGTTTTCGCCAGTTCCTGACCAACCTTCAGTCCAGTCGAACAAATCATCTCCAACCTGATCCGTGAAATTCGTCACTACCAGATATTTTGCGTTGGCAGTTCCTCCAAAAAATTCAAAACCATCATCTGAACCTTCATGAATTTGTACATATTCTATTGTTGTTCCGCTACCGACTCCAAATAATGAAAGCCCGTTGAATTCTTTTTCTGAATTGTAAGCGAAACCTGAATATTCTATTCTTAAATATTTTATAGAACCTGAATTATCAGCACTATCTCCACCGCCATAGGTTAAGTCGGAAACTTCGGCCGATGCTGTCGTGCCTTTGTTAATCGGAGCATTTCCACATACTACCAATCCGCCCCAAGCGCCAGGAGCTTGAGTGGTCGCCGTCATGACTACAGGTTTTGTAGCCGTTCCTTGCACGTCAATTTTACCGTTTTGTGCTACCGCAATATATCTTACGGAAGCAAAATCATCGTTTGATACCGAAGTTGCTTCTATTTTAACCCCTTCTTTAATGGTCAATTTAGCGCCTGCGTTTACAATGAGTTTTCCGGTTAATTTATACGTTCCGGATTCTAAAATGACTTCTCCATCTTTAATTTCTCCAGTAAGGTTGTTACGGTCTAAAATAAATGATGTGCCGTCTGGGTCAGGAAATGGATTGTCGTCATTATTTGAACAGGATGTTGTAAATATCAAGCCTGATAAAAATGCTATTCCTAAAATTTTCGAAATTGTTTTTTTCATAATGTTTAGTTGTTAATTGTTTTGATTTAAAAATGATTGTGTGGTTATAATTAAGAGGTTTAGAGTTTGTAGTTCAAGCCCAGTTTGAAAAAAGCACCATGTTTGTATGATAATACGGTAATGTTTTCTGAAGCATTTTCTTGAACTCTTTCGATAGCTGGATTCAGCAAGTTTTTGATCGTAAAATCAATGCCTAAATTTTTATTTATTTTGGTTTTAAAGATGAAGTCGAAAGTACCTACGCTCTTGTCAACCAAGTTTCCTTTAGTCTCGACCCCAAGCGCATAAAGTCTGTCTGAAGTATAAGAATAGGCCAGCGTCGCCATCAGATTCCCGTTGTTTTTGAAATCCTTGAAATAGGAGATGTCTGCATTCAATAAGAAATCCGCAGCTCCTGTAAAGCTTGAGGTGTCATGGGTAAGATTAGTGTTGTAATTGGTTTCTTTTCTTATTTTGTCAGAATCTAAATCTTGATGAGTTTGCATATAAGAGGCATTAAGTCCTGCGGAAAGTTTATGGGACTGCGCTTCATCAAAGCTGAAAATATCTTTTCTGACTTCAATTTCTGCGCCATACACATAACCAGAATCGCCTGTGTTTAGGAACGAAATATCATTGGTAGAAGAGGCTAAAGTGATTTCGTTGATGGGATCCAAAATGTATTTTCCAAAAGCGGTTAGGGATAAAAGCTCTGAGTTTTTAGGGAAAATTTCCCATTTTAAATCGAGGTTATAGTTTTGTGAAGGATAGAGGTCTGGATTACCAACTTTTACTTCGGTCACATCTTCGTAAATGAAAAGTGCGCGTTCTTTAAATTGTGGTAAGGTGTAAGTTTTACTGGCGCCTAAGCGTAAATTTTGTTTTTCATCTAATTCATACTTCAAAATGAGGCTTGGCAAAAACTCGTTTCTGTTGAAGGTGTTGCTTTTTCCCGAAGCATCCAATTGCGTTCTCCAGGATACGGTCTGTTCTACTTTTTCAAATCGTAAGCCTGCCATGGCGCTCAGTTGATCTGAAAGTTTATATTCCAAACTCGCAAAACCTGCGTGAATTGTTTGTTCGCCATTATAGGTTTGCGGGGTTAAACCTGCAAAGGATTCGATGCCAAACAACCCGTTTTCAAAGTTTTGTTGATTTAAGAATGAGTCCAAATCATCAGGATTAACCAGCGTGTTTAATTGACTTCCAGCGATCCTAAAATTGAACTGAATGGCTTCAAAATCACGTTTTTTAAATCGTCCGTTATATCCTAAGGTCATTTCCCCCTTGGAATTGCCATTCGCTTCTTCATCTAATTTATAACTTACCGATAGATTGGCGGCCAACTCATCCTCTATCAAATTTTGATAATAGCGGTGGTTGTCGGTAATGGTATTTTGCGCAAACATGTAACCGTTAGAAACGTCCGAATACTTCAAGGTGTTTTGAGTTCTATCTGGCATATCGCCTTCTACTTTATTGTAAGATGCTGCCCAATCAAAATCGAACTTATCCGACAGTTTATGATTTCCCAACAATTGGTTGATGAAGAGCGTATTCTGAATGTAGGTGCTGCGTTTAATGAGTCCGTTGTCATCTTCGGCAATGTCACGAATAAACCCTTGATAAGTATCTCTGGATTGGCTTGAGGAATTTACCATCAAAAAGTTATAGGCTATTTTATGGTTGGCGTTCATGCGGTAATTCGCATTGAACATTCCCGTGGCATTGGTGTTATAAGAAAAACGCTCTTGATGGAAAGATTTCAGTTTTGCGCCTTGTGCATTGACGCTCTGGTTAATGCCTTCGCGATATTCAAAACCATTATCAAAACTAGCGGTTGCAAATAGATTAAGACTTCCTTCTTGGCCAATATGAAAAGATTGACCGGCTTTTAAGCCAATAGAACTGCCTAACGGTTTTTCTTTGATGGTTGCCAAACTGTTTTCAAAATTATAGCCGTTAAGAGGGTTGTTAGGAATACCATAAGATGAAAAGCCAGATCTGCTTGGGCCATTCTGAAGTTTAAAGTCATTGAATTCAACCATGGCATTGGTGCCTAAAGTGCTGCCTAATGATAACTCTAACATGCCTTTTCCTTTGTAGTCGATGGACGTTATATCAACGTTTCCACCGGCAAAATCCCCCGAGATTTTAGGCCCGTAAACTTTATCAATCGATATAAACTCGACGATATCTGTAGAAAAGAGATCTAATGCAATGTTTTTCCTTTCAGGATCATTGGAACTTATCGGAAGTCCGTTAAGTGATGTCGAGTTATAGCGATCTCCCAAACCACGCACGTAAATCGCGTTGGAGCCTTCCTGTTTTGAAACTCCTGTTGTTTTGATAACCGCGCTAGCCACATCGCTTACGCCTTTTCTTGACAATTCCTCGATACCGATATTCTGCTTAATTTCAATGGCTTTTTTTTGATCCAACAATAAAGCGACTTCACTTTCTTTTCGAGTGGTGGTTGAAATGACCACTTCATCTAAAGTGTCGGCACTGGCGACCATGTCCACATTAATGCTGACGATTTTTCCCGCAGTCAGTGCCACCTCCAATTCCTGGGTTTGATACCCAACAAAACTGTAGATTAAGGTGTAGCGGCCTTCGTTTAAATTGTCAAAACTGTAAGTGCCATCCATGTCCGAGGTCGTCCCGATGGTGGTTCCTTTTATAAGTACGTTTCCAAAAGCTAAAGGCTCATCATTATATTCTTTATCAATCAATTTTCCAGCAATCGAAGCTGTAGATTGTGCGCTAAGGATGGAGGTAAAAATAAGGGGCAGTAGTGTTAAAATGTACTTCATTTGTTGTTATGATTATTCATTGCAAAGAAAGTCATGATGCCCAAGAAGGAGGTTAACTCAAGATGAAACCTAAGTCATATAATAGTTAGCTTAATGTTAGTTTTAGGTAAATTATTGCAAATCGGACTTCTTAATTTAACATTGAAAAATGTATCTTGCAGGCGTATAAAATCTTACTATGAACTGGGAGCAATTATTATCATTAAAACGATTTGGAGACACGCACAAACGTATTCGGAAAGAACAGGATGAAACACGTTTGGGTTTTGAAGTCGATTATGATCGTGTCATTTTTTCTTCAGAATTTAGAAGTCTTCAGGATAAAACCCAAGTCATTCCATTGTCAGAAATTGATTTTGTACATACTCGTTTGACACATAGTCTGGAAGTCAGCGTCGTAGGACGAAGTTTAGGCCGTCGTGTGGGCCAGAAAGTATTGGCCAAATACCCACATCTTCAAAATATTCATGGCTATCAAGCCAACGATTTTGGCGCTATTGTGGCTGCGGCTGCCTTGGCCCATGACATTGGGAATCCGCCGTTTGGGCATTCTGGGGAAAAAGCGATCGGTGAATTTTTTAGAAATGGCAAAGGCAAACATTTCCAAACCCATCTGACGGATAAAGAATATCAGGACTTATGTGATTTTGAAGGAAATGCGAACGGTTTTAAAATTTTAACGGAAAGCCGCGTAGGCAGATTGGGAGGTTTGCGTTTAAGTTATGCCACGCTTGGTGCTTTTACGAAATATCCTAAGGAATCCTTGCCTAAAAAACCAACCTCACATATCGCCGATAAAAAATACGGGTTTTTCCAAAGTGAAAAAGCGGCTTTTGTTGAGGTTGCTGAAGAACTCGGACTGGTAAACCGTACAGGAAATCAAGATTTAAGCTATGCCCGCCACCCTTTGGCTTTTCTGGTCGAAGCTGCAGATGATATTTGTTATACCATTATCGATTTTGAAGATGGTATCAACCTCGGTTTGATCGATGAGGAATATGCCTTGGAATATCTGATTAAATTGGTAAGAGATACCATCAATACGAATAATTATCATGCTTTATCCAATACGGAAGACCGCATCAGCTATTTGCGTGCGTTGGCCATCAGTACCTTGATCAATGAAACGGTCGAGTTGTTCATGACGCATGAAGAAGATATTCTCAGTGGAAAATTTGATAAAGCCTTGATGGACGTTTCGAAATATCAGGCCCAAATCAAGGATATTATAAAACTAAGTGTAGAAAAAGTTTACCAATCGGAAGAAGTCGTGGATAAGGAAATCGCCGGATTTAAGATAGTTGATGGCATCCTGGATGTTTTTACAGATACGATAGTTAACCACCACCAAGGCACCTTAAGTAACTATCATAAGTTAATTCTTAAAATTTTTCCAAAAACCTTAGATTTGAACCAAGGAACCTTATATGATAGCTTAATGGGCATTTGTAATTATGTGGCTAAATTTTCAGATAGTAAGGCTATTTTGACGCATAAGAAATTGAGAGGGACACATTTCTAAAAATTATCGTCCGACAAAGAATTAAGACCGCTGCGCTTTTAGAACCAAGAACAAAGACTGAACACGTAAAGTATTGAAATTTTGGATTATGATCTTTTTAGTGTGGATTTATAAAAACAGAAAGATTAAGAACATTAACGAATTAAAGCGCTGAAAGATCTTCATCGATACTATTGGCTAAGAAGATCAATAAAGTTTTAATTGGGTAAAAGTATTCTTTATTTGCACTTCAACGAATTAATTTGCTTTTAGTCAATTTCGTTTATTTAAAGTATTCCTAACTGAATTATTATGAAAAAGAATGCTTTTGGCGCCTTAGTTATTCTGTTGATAACGGTCGCTTTTTTATTTGTAGTTAATGATCTTTCAAAGTCGAATGATCCCGTTCATGCGAATGCACATAATGAGCATCAACAGTCCGATTTAGTTGGACTTGATCGCGAGTAACGCCACTTCAATACTTTTGACAATATGATCGGTGTCAAACTGTGCCAATTGTTGCAATTGCGCAACGCTACCTTGTTCCACGAAAGCATCGGGAACGCCTAATATCTTTATAGGAGTATAATACTGATGTTCTGCGGCAAACTCTAAAATTGCTGAGCCAAATCCACCCTTAACAGTGCCATCTTCAACCGTAATGATGTATTTAAAGGATTTGAAAACTTCATGTAAAAGTGCTTCATCCAAAGGTTTTACAAAACGCATATCATAATGGGCAATTGTATCTTTAGCATCTACTTTTAAAAGCGCTTCTTTTGCGTTTTGGGCGATGAATCCGACAGTTAAAACAGCAATGTCTTTTCCTGATTTGAGTACTTCGCCTTTGCCAATCTCCAGTTTTTTATAAGGTTGTTTCCAATCAGGAATCACACCATAGCCACGCGGATATCTGATGGCGATGGGATGTTGAAGTCCCAGTTGGGCGGTGTACATGATGTTACGCAATTCAGTTTCGTCGCGAGGTGCGAAAATGATGAGGTTGGGAATGCATCTCAAATAGGCCAAATCAAAAACGCCATGATGGGTTGCGCCATCTTCGCCCACTAATCCGGCGCGGTCCAAGCAAAAAATGACTGGCAAATTCTGCAGCGCGACGTCATGAATCACTTGGTCATAAGCGCGCTGCAAAAACGTAGAATAAATATTGCAAAAAACCACCATCCCTTGCGTGGCCATCCCTGCGGAAAGTGTCACGGCATGTTGCTCTGCAATACCCACATCAATGGCGCGATCTGGCATTTGGTCCATCATGAATTTGAGGGAACTTCCGGTGGGCATGGCCGGTGTGATGCCAACAATGTTTGGATTTTGTTCTGCTAATTCAAGTAGCGTTAATCCAAAAACATCCTGAAATTTTGTGAGCGACGATGCTGATTTTGTAATCAAATCGCCTGTTGTGGCGTCGAATTTTCCTGGGGCATGATAGATGACCTGGTTTTCTTCTGCTTGTTTTAAGCCTTTTCCTTTGGTGGTAATTACATGCAAAAACTTTGGTCCTTTTACAGTTTTTAAGCGTTGAAGTTCTTTGATAAGCGCATCCAAATCATGGCCATCAATCGGTCCGGTATAATCAAAATTTAAGGCTTCAAAAATATTGTCCTGTTTTTGAATCCCATTTTTAACATTGGTCAAATATTGTTTGAGGGCGCCCACACTTGGGTCGATGCCGATCGCATTATCATTGAGGATAACCAATAAGTTAGCCTCGGTAACGCCAGCATGATTCAAGCCTTCAAAAGCCATTCCGCTGGCAATGGAAGCGTCGCCAATAATGGCCACATGGTGTCTATCTTCGCCTTTTAATTGCGAGGCAATGGCCATTCCTAATGCTGCTGAAATAGAAGTAGAGGAGTGTCCAACGCCAAAAGTGTCGTAATCACTCTCCTCCCGTTTTGGAAAACCACTGATACCATGAAGTTGTCGATTGGTATGAAAAAGCGACTTTCTACCGGTTAATAGTTTGTGTCCGTAAGCTTGATGGCCAACATCCCAAACCAACAAATCTTCCGGTGTGTTAAAGACATAATGTAAAGCGATGGTCAGTTCAACAACCCCAAGACTCGCGCCCAAATGCCCTTCTTTGGTGGCCACGATATCAATGATAAATTCCCGCAGTTCTTTGGCGAGTTGTGGTAAATCATCTTGATTTAATGCTCTTAAATCGGAAGGAAAATTGATATGATCCAATAATTTTTTCATCTGATTACAAATGTAACACTTGAAATTGTATTTTTGATTTTTAACCCTTGAAGATTGTACCGTGGAAAATCCCTTTGACGACGTTTATTTTATGAGAAAAGCTTTGCAGGAAGCTGAGATTGCTTTTGATAAAGGCGAGATTCCTGTGGGTGCCGTCATTGTGATTGACAATAGAATCATTGCCAGAGCGCATAACTTAACGGAATTGCTTACGGACGTCACAGCGCACGCCGAAATGCAGGCCATAACTGCAGCATCTAATTTTTTAGGCGGAAAGTATCTGACTAACTGTACGCTTTATGTGACCTTGGAGCCTTGCCAAATGTGTGCAGGTGCTTTATATTGGAGTCAAATAAGCAGAATTGTTTACGGCGCAACCGATACCGAAAGAGGCTGTAAAGTATTAAATACCAAGCTTCATCCAAAAACTGTCATGGTTGGCGGTGTTTTAGCAGATGAAGCAGCACAATTGCTAAAACGATTCTTTATTGAAAAACGGAATCTGAATTAAAACTTCTTCTCCTTGCCTTTCTCGCGCATCTTGTCAAGATTTTCTTTCGTCAGCATATAGTCCTTGAAGTTTTTATCTTTCCATCGGTAATAGGAGAATATAGGAAATACAACAAAGAATAAACCAGCGATGCCAAAGCCGATCATTTTTTGAGAATATTCCGTTTCGAAAATAAAACCTCCGGCAATACTGCATAAGGTAAGAATAGATAGGATAATAATTAAATATTTCATTGTTTGTTTAAAAAATTAGACGCGAATTTTTCCCGAAATTACCCGTTCTCTGAACATACTGGCGTAAATTATTACTGTTAATTTCACGAATGAAAATAGACTTTCAGTCTGTTTAAAACCTCTAAGGTACTTTAGTTAAAGTTTGTTTTCTTATAAAAAAGTCCTGCGTTATGCAGGACTTAAATTATTTTGATTTCAAGTTCAATTTTAAACTTAATTCTTCGAGTTGTTTATCATCAATCGGCGCAGGTGCGTCAATCATCACATCACGGCCAGAATTGTTTTTCGGGAACGCAATAAAATCACGAATGGTTTCCTGTCCGCCCAAAATGGCCACTAATCGGTCTAATCCAAAGGCTAATCCACCGTGAGGAGGTGCGCCATATTGGAAAGCATCCATTAAAAATCCGAATTGCGCTTTAGCTTCTTCAGGCGTAAATCCTAAATAATCAAACATTAAGGCTTGGGTTTTTTTATCGTGGATTCTGATAGAACCACCACCAATTTCGTTGCCGTTCAATACCAAATCATAAGCATTCGCTTTTACAGCACCTGGATCTGTTTTCAAGAGTTCCAACTGTCCTGGTTTTGGCGAGGTAAATGGATGGTGCATGGCGTGGTAACGTTTGGTGTCTTCATCCCATTCCAATAATGGGAAATCGACCACCCATAACGGTGCAAATACTTTAGGATCGCGCAAGCCCAAACGGGTTGCCAATTCCATTCGTAAGGCACTTAATTGTGTTCTTACTTTATGGGCGTCTCCGGAAAGGACACAAATAAGGTCTCCAGGTTTTGCGCCAGTTATTTCTGCCCATTTGGCCAAATCATCTTGATCATAAAATTTATCAACCGACGATTTATGAGAGCCGTCCTCATTGTAACGTGAATAGACCATGCCTAAAGCACCGATTTGGGGGCGCTTTACCCAATCAATCAATTGGTCAATTTCTTTACGGGTATAACTGTTTCCGCCAGGAACTGCAATTCCTACCACCAATTCTGCAGTATTGAAAACGCCAAAGTCTTTATGTTGTGCGACGGCGTTTAATTCTCCAAACTCCATTCCAAAACGAATGTCTGGTTTGTCGTTACCATATTTTTGCATGGCTTCGTCATAGGTCATGCGTGGGAATTTTTCAATCTCTATGCCATTGACTTCTTTCAACAAATGACGGGTTAATCCTTCAAAGGCGATTAAGATATCTTCTTGCTCAACAAAGGCCATTTCACAGTCAATTTGTGTGAATTCTGGCTGTCTGTCAGCACGTAAATCTTCATCTCTAAAGCACTTCACAATCTGGAAATATTTATCCATGCCACCAACCATCAACAGTTGTTTGAACGTTTGCGGACTCTGTGGAAGCGCATAAAATTGTCCTTCGTTCATGCGGCTTGGAACCACAAAATCACGCGCGCCTTCTGGCGTTGACTTTATTAAATAAGGAGTTTCAACTTCTATAAAACCTTCTTTTGATAAATAATTGCGCACTTCTTGTGCTACTTTGGCTCTAAAAATCAAACTGTTTTTTACAGGATTTCTTCGGATGTCCAAGTAACGGTATTTCATACGTAACTCTTCACCACCATCCGTATCATCTTCAATCGTAAAAGGCGGGAGAAGTGAGGCATTGAGAATGGTCAATGCCGTCACCAGAATCTCAACATCTCCTGTTGGTAGGTTAGGGTTTTTGGAAGCGCGTTCAATAACGGTGCCTTTAACTTGAATGACGAATTCACGACCTAAGTTTTGTGCTTGTTCCATCAAGGCTTTTGGAGTGCGTTCCTCATCAAAAACAAGTTGAGTAATGCCGTAGCGGTCGCGTAAATCGATCCAAAGCATGAAGCCTTTATCGCGGCTCCTTTGAACCCAGCCTGAAAGTGTAACCTCATTATTGATATGTGATGCTCTTAACTCACCACAGTTGTGACTTCTGTACATAGTATGAAAAATTGAAGTGCAAATTTAATGAAGTTAAATGAGTATCAAATAAAAAGGGAAAACAATTGTTGGTGTTTCTCCTATGTCAGAGACATGGCGTGTTTATTCGGTCCATTGACCTATTTGGTCGATTTCAGTTGCTAGTAATTGTCCAACTTCAAACTTTGCAATATCCACGACATAGGTTTTAGAAATGGAATCATGCCAGCCTTTGCCCTTAACGCCAAGAAATGAAAGGCCGTCAAATGGAATGAGTCTACATAAAGTTCTGATTAAAATATCCTTGGGAGTCGGCTCTTCTCCATTTTGCATAATAACTTTAGTGTTTGTGGCGTATTTGCCTAAAGATCTAAAGGTTAGGCTTTCAAAAATGAAGTAATAAAGCAAAAGCAGCAAGTAGCTGATCGTCAGGTCCTCTATGGTTGATAGTTCAGTGAAAAACTGACCCATTTCGTAATATCCCAAGTAATCGCTTATATAAACGGAAGCAAAACCAAGAACGAACATGATCACATATTGAGGAATTATATCGATAAGATAGTTTAAGAAACGTTTGTTTTTACTGGCAAGCATTTCTTCAGTGATAATAATATTTTGAACCTTCATGTTTTAAGCGGCTAATTTTATCAAATATACAGTTCTCGACCAAAGATTGGAAAGGATTATTTGTCAAAATTTAAAATGAAGTTCTTGGTGATTTACAGCCATAAAAAAAGAGAGCGCAAATAGCGCTCTCTTTAACCCTCATAATTAACTAAACTAACTCACCCATTACTAAAGGATAACTTTGTATTAGTAAAGCCGTCTAATACAAAAGTCAGAGATTACCCCTGACTTTTATTGATTAATAGCATTTAATCTAAAAGTGAATCCCCACGATCACTTTTTAATTGTACTAGGAAATTAAATAAATCCCTGGTCAAATGTCATCAATTTTAATTGCATCTACGTGGATTAATGTATGGTTGGTAGGAAAAACTGTATAGTTGGTAATTCTTGCACAGTTGTTAAATTATTTCGGCTTAAAATAATTATCACGGCCTATATTTTTTACATATGTACCCGTTATACATTAAATGATACTAACTACACATCTTTAGATTAACTTCAGGACGAATAGTATTATATTTAAACTATGATAAAAGCAGTAATTGTTGATGATGAGCCTAAGGCAATCCAAAGTTTGACATGGGAGCTTTCAAACTTTAAGGATGACATTGAAGTGATCAAAACATTCACAAGTCCTGAAGATGCTATTGATTATTTGGACAATAGCGCATTGGATTGTTTGTTTTTGGATATTCAAATGCCAACCATGGATGGTTTTCAGTTTTTGGGGAAACTTACGAATAAGGATTTTGCAGTGGTGATCACCACAGCCTACAATGAATTTGCCATAAAAGCTTTAAAGCACGAGGCTATTGATTATTTGTTGAAGCCTATTGATTCCGATGATTTAAAGGAAACCATCAAGAAGGTTAAAAAGCATAGTTCTAAAAAGTTGAATTCTAACAAAATTGAAGAAGTCCTGGTTAATTTTACTTCAAAATTTAACCAAAAGAAGATTACCATTAATACCGATGGTAAGCTTATATTCTTAGATGCAGATGATATTTTATTTGTCGAATCAGACGGTAATTACAGTACGATCGTCTTAGAGAATGATCCAAAAATTGTAATCACTAAGAAATTGAAAGAAATGAGTGAGGTTTTGCCCGAAAACCAGTTTTTCAGAATTCACAACTCGTACATCATCAATTTAAAAAAAATCAAGGAATTTATAAAGAATGAAGGTTATGTGGTTATGGAATCAAATGACAGAATTCCAGTAGCAAGACAACGAAAATCAGACTTTTTAGAAAAGCTATAATCAGATTCACCATGTTTTTTATCATACACACTAGGCTTTTAAAAGAATCTTTAAGGCTGTTTCTAATGGGGATAGTGTTTTTAGGTGGCGTCATTTCTCTTGAGGCTCAAAATAAAAGCGATGCCGATTTTAAACATGTACTTGAAAGCTTTCAAGGTCATTGGCCCAAACAATATAGTGAAATGGACTCGTTATTCTCAAGGTTTAAGAATGACAGTCTGATTTTAAAGGAATTGATCACTAAATCCTCGAAGGAAAATGCCTTGGAAGTTGAGATTTATGCCCTTAACAAGTTGGGGGAAATTTATAGAAATCGATCCTTATATGATAAATCCTTAAAAACGCACCGACGAGCTGAACAATTAGCGGAAGAAGCTAGTGATATTGAGTTAAAGATTATTAGTCTCAATATGATAGGCGTCGTTTATCGGCGTATGGATTTCATAAAACCAGCACTGGATTATCATAAAAAAGCATTGGATATTGCTAATTCCGTTAAAAACCCATCCAAAGAATTAAAGTTGAGCATTGCGGTTTCTCAAAACAGTATGGGGAATATCTATTTGACACTAAAGCAGTATGATTTGGCCATTGAGCAATTTGAAAAGTCATTGGTCATTGAAAGTCAATCGGGCAACAGATTGGGCTTGGCGATTAATTACCACAACCTTGGATATGCTGATGAGGCCAAAGGACTTTTAGATCTTGCCTTACAAAATTATAAGCGCTCCCTGAATTATAACGAGCAGATCAATTCTGAAGTGGGGCGAGTCATCTGCTACAATAGTATCGGACAGGTTTATATCAAGCAAAAAAAGTTTAAGGATGCTAAGGTTATCATCGAAGAAGGCGTAAAAAAAGCACTTCAATTAGGCGATCAGTATTATTTGGCCTATGCCTATATCAATTTGGGCTGGGTGCAAAATGAATTGGAGATGGATGAATTAGCGGAGGGCAATCTTAAGAAAGGATTGGAGATTTCTGAAGCTTTTGGGTTAAAAACATCTATTGTTGATGCTCATAAGCATCTTTCAGAATTATATAAGAAAAATAGGAATTACGAAAAAGCTTTATATCATTTTGAGCAAGCCGTTGAACTTGAGAAAACCATTTTTACGGATCGTAATATGCAATATGTGAGCGATATTATCATTCAGTATGAAAATGAAGCTAAAAACAACGAGATTTTACAACTTGCCAGCGAAAATGAATTGGTAAAATCAAAGCTCCAACGCAATCAAACTATATTCTGGTCGGCGCTTTTGACATTGGCTATTGTGGCCGGCACCACGATTGCTGTCAGTAGAAACAGGCAATTGAAACATGAAAAACAGATTTTGACTTTAGAGCAGGACATGTTGAGAAGTCAGATGAATCCGCACTTTATCTTCAATTCCCTAAATTCAATTAAGCTTTATATTATCAATAATGATAAGGAAAATGCCGTTTATTATTTGAACAAATTTTCAAAATTTATCCGAAAAATATTGATCGCTTCTACTGAAAAAGTGATCTCCTTAGAAGACGAATTGGATACCATGCAGCTTTATATGAACATTGAAAACATCCGGTTTTCTAATGATATCAATTTTGAAATAAAGGTTGAACCTGGTATTAATATTTCGACTATTAAAGTGCCGTCATTGATTTTACAGCCTTTTCTTGAGAATGCATTATGGCACGGACTTTCTTCCAAAAAAGAAGACAAACAAATCGAATTACGAGTGTATAAGGTCAATAATGATTTTATTAATATTTCGACTACTGATAATGGCATTGGCAGAAAAGCTTCAGAAAAAATTAATCATGATCGGGTGCTCAAAAGAAAATCAGTTGGTTTAGCGATTACTAAAGCGCGATTGGCTAATTTTTCCAAAGGGTTTACGACAGATTATAAAATGGACATTGAGGATTTGTATGATACGCAGGAAAATCCAATAGGTACTCGTATTGTGGTACATATTCCAACACGGACCAATAATTTAAAAACGATCTAATTGCAGGCCAAAAGGTGTGGCAGGAAGTTTATTTTTCCAATCCTCGCCAAATTTTGAAATTAAGTAGGCTTCTATTCTTTTGTTGGTTTGCATCGCTGTTTTAAATGAAATTGGATCGACCACGCAGTTTTCACTGATAAATCCTACACCATAAGCGCTTTTAAAAATCTTGGCAGCTTCAGGATCGATGGCGACTAATCCATGAGCTATAAAATTTATACTGCCCAACGCGATGCCTTCTTCAAGGTGTTCTGTTGAAATGTTGGAAATGTCTTGCATTGGAAAACGCCTCTCGGTTGAAGCTGAGGCCACCTCTTTTGTTTTGTTTTCCAATCGAATGGTTATGACGTTTTTTCGTTCTGTAATCTTCACAGGATAAGATGTGAAAGCATGAACAACCTCCGAATAAAATCTAAAATGATATTTCCCATATTTAGGAAGTTGAATGGTAAAACTATCTAATGAATTGACTTGAATACTTTGATTGGTTTCTGTAATATAGAATACGCCTGAAATAGACGTATTATCAGTATTATTTTCGAAAGTGATTAGGGTTGTAATTGGCCTAGAAAAAACGGAAGTTATAGAGGTGGTTAAAACGAGGAGGCAAATAATTGCTTTCATGAGATATGTTTTGAATACATTCAAAAATAAGGAAATTGGAGCGTTCGTTTAATTTTAATTGAGCAAAAAAGGCATTTCAATGAGTGAAACGCCTTTTTATTTTAGGAAACGATTGTGAGGTGGAAAGCTGAGGTTAACTACCAAAGACACCGCCTAGCATCGAACCATAATTTGAAGGTGTAATTGAAAAGTCTGTCTTTTCCAAGGCGATGCAAGTCATCGTCATGTTGTTTTTAGATTTCTTTTTGTCAACATAGTGCATTTCCATCATGAGACCGTCGCTATATTTTTTCATCCAAGACGGATTAAATCCTTTTGGCATTTTGTTCTTTCCAGTGTTCCACATTTTGTTAAAGCTTATGGGCGCTTCATCGGTGATGTAAATTGTGACTTCACTGTCTTTGTTTTCCATGATAAAACCTTGGCATTTATAACCTAAAATGGTTTTGGAGCCTATTTCTTTAATGGTATAATCAGAAGCGTTATTGTCCGCGTCAAAATCGCTGAGTTTGATCTTCGTTTTTTGTACCACTTTTTTGCCCATCACTTCCATAAACATGGCGGTAACTAGGTTTTCGTTGTCCATGACCGTAAACATGTTCATGCCCTGTTGATCTTTGCCCATCATAGGAAGAGCAAAACCAAAATATTCGGCATCTTTTTTTAGATAATAATCAAATTGAATATCATCTTTATTGCTGGTCATATTAAGCTTATAGGTATAATCAAAATCATAGATGTCCTTAAGTTCTTTTGAATTATTTTGGGCGAGGATTAGATTTGAAGACCATAAAAATATGAAGCCAAGAACGGCTCTAAGTAGCATGTTTTTCATTTGTTTTAATTATTAGAATAATTTGTTAATAGCCTTAAAGACTACAAGTTACTAAAACAAATGTTTTGAAAACGAAGAAATGTATGGTTTGCAGTAAATGCTGTATGGTTGGTAAAAAAATGAAGACTATTGATAGTTTTCAGCCACTTTTTCAAGCTCCATATACCAATCTTCTCCAAATTTTCTGATAAGCGCCTGCTTGACAAATTTGTAAACCGGAACCTGAAGTTCTTTCCCTAAAGTACAGGCGTCATCACAAATTTCCCATTTATGATAATTAATTGCTGAAAACTCAGAATAGTCGGTAACACGAATCGGATACAAGTGACAGGATACTGGTTTTTTCCAATCGATTACGCCTTGATTGTAGGCTTCTTCAAAAGCGCAAAGCGCCGTTCCTTTTTTGTCAAATATCACATAAGCACAATCGGCACCATCAATGAGCGGCGTTTCAAAATCGCCATCTTCTGTAGTAATAAAAGTTCCTTGAGCTTCAATGGCATCGATGCCCACTTGTCGCAAAAATGGTTTGACTTTATCATAAATGTCCTCCATTATTTTTGTTTCGGCTAATTCCAAAGGTGCACCAGCATCGCCATCAATACAGCAAGCGCCTTTGCACGCAGACAAATTGCATACAAAATCCTTTTTGATAATGTCTTCTGAAACGATGGTTTTTCCTAGTTGAAACATAATGTATTAGCTTAAAAATGAGCGGGTTTTTATTCGAAAAGTGAGTGCAAAAATAGCTAATATTTGCTGTTATTTGGCATTTAAATCGGTATTAATAATTTACTTTTGCATAAAATTTAACGGTTTGTCTTATGGAACTTGATGTAAAGGAGATTTTTACAGCGTTTATGATTTTGTTTGCGGTTATTGATATTATTGGCAACATCCCGATTGTCATCGATTTGCGCAAAAAATTTGGGCATATCGAAAGTGGTAAGGCCTCTATAATTGCTGGATTGATTCTTATCACATTTCTGTTTTTAGGGCAAAATATTTTATCCCTCATAGGTATTGATATCAACTCCTTCGCAGTAGCAGGTGCTTTTATTTTGTTTTTTATTGCTTTGGAAATGACTTTGGGAATTACCTTATATAAAACTGAAGAAAGCAGTAGCATGACAGCAACCGTCTTTCCATTGGCCTTCCCGTTGATTGCTGGGCCAGGAAGCTTAACGACCTTATTGTCTTTACGTGCAGAGTATTCGGTAGAAAACATCATTGTTGCTGTTTTGTTGAATGTTGTTGTTATCTTTATCGTCTTAAAAACTTCGTCAAAAATTGAGCGTTTTCTTGGGCCAAGTGGCATCAACGTGATCCGAAAGGTATTTGGTGTTGTGTTATTGGCAATTGCCGTAAAATTATTTGCCCATAACATCAAGACTTTGTTTGAAATGGTTTAATCAAATCACTAATTTATTATGAAAATCACAACTATAGTTTTATCAATCATCGCATTGGCGCTTATTGTTTTCAATGTTACGCAACTTAATTTTAGTCATCTTTTTGAAGGCGATAGTATTGTGGCATTGATCACGATTGTGCTATCTCTTTGTGCTATTCTTTTACTACAGATTCTCCGAATTTCAAAGCGTATTGAAAAGCTTTCAAAGCAGAAGCGTAATGTATGATGTGCTGATTATTGGTGCTGGAGCTGCAGGGATGTCTTGTGCCTTGGTTTTGGGTTCAGCACAAACAAAAGTTTTTGCCATAAATAAGCGGATAGGCTTGATTGCGCACCAACGAGCTTCTCACTTGCAAACTGCGTTGTTTAATAATGTTTTGGGGTTGGAACCTGGGACTTTGGGTTCTGATATTTTATTGCAAGGTAAAGCGCAGCTCAACACTTCATATCCTCATGTTGATCAAATTGAAAACGAAAAAGTAAAGTCTATTTTAAAAACTTCTGATGGTTTTGCCATTGCAACCAATAAAGATATCTACACTTCTAAAATTGTGGTTGTAGCTGTTGGATATACGAACCTTATTAATATTGAAGGATTAGAATCTTACATTGCGCCACACCCAAAAGCTACGGCTGCAAAAGAGCGTATTTGGTTGAAAAACGAAAATCATTTGATTGCCGATGGTTTATATGTTGCAGGAACATTGGCCGGATTGAGAAGCCAATTTGCGATTGCTAGTGGCAGCGGTGCTCAAGTGGCCACAGATATTTTGACGCTTTGGAATGATGGCAATGACGCGCATGTTCACGATAAAATCTGAGGATAGAACACAGATGACGCTGATCGAGCAGATTTTTCACTGATTTTGCTGGCTCAAATTAAGTTGAAATACTTTGTTTTAGTGAGTCTCGCTTTAGCTTCTAAACATTCGGACACGGATTTCACGGATTTTCACAGACTCACTCGTTCCTTGAGAATACTGATGTAAATTAATTATCTTAAATTTCACGAATGCAGCTGATATTCGGTCTGTTGTGAAAAAGTTTATGGACGTTAGCTCATTGATTTATTTACCTATAGGAAATCAGAGAAAATCATAAGAAATCTGATCAGCGTTCCATAGGTCATATGTTAATCTGTTGGTTTGCGGCTAGTGCTAGCGCTGATATTTTGACACTAATTTCACTAATTTTCACGAATTCACTCGTTCTCTGAAAAGGCTGAGGTAAATTATTTGCTATAAATTTCACAAATGCAGCAGACTTTTTAACGCTTTGGAATGATGGAAAGGACGAGAATGTTCATGATGAAATCTGAGTATCGAACACAGATGACGCTGATTTATTAATCTCAAATTAAGATTATATGTTTCAATAAATCTCAATTCATCTTCTGAAAATTTTTACACGAATTTCACGAATTTTCACCGATTCACTCTTCTCTTAAAATACTGACTGAATTATTTATCATATATTTCACAAATGCATTTTCTTCGTCTGTTTTTTTTGAAAATTTCCTCTGAACTTAGTTTGGGTTTACTAGGCATTTTAGTCCATAATGATGTAATTGTCTGCCAAAGAAATCTGTTGACATCATAAACAATCTGCGTCACCCGCCTGAACGGACGGGCAGGTCAGCGTTCCATAAATCAAAAGCTAGCTTGATTACTCAATCCCCAATAAAAAATAAGAATAAAAAATAAATAATAGAAATCTATTCCTTGATGCTCAACTTTATCACTTCCTTAATCATCTCATCTGAAGTATTGGAGATTTCTTCTGCAGCATTTGAACCATATAACTGATCGGCTAAAGCAGCCTTGATGAGTAGTTTCATTTCGCGATTATAGGCCACAAATGTAACTTTAGCGTTTTCTTTGACATTGATATAATCTTGAAATCGTCTCACAAGATCGTCGCTGACTTCAAAATTAGAGATAAATTCTTGCTGGCTGATCGTTTTATAGCGCTCACGATCTTTATCAAGTTCCTCAAAAACAAAATAGCTAATCAGGCCACTGCGCTTGATGAAGTTTAAGGTTTCATTTTGAATACTCGAATTTAAAGGAACAAAAATATCAGGAATGATGCCGCCACCGCCATAAACAATTTTCCCTTTAGGCGTTGTAAACTTTAAGGAATCAGAAACTTGGATATTGTTCTCGTCATTAAACTCCCCACTACTTCGACGCTTGTAATAGTCATTGTAATAGTCTTCATTATGCCCGTTGTCGTAAGGCCGTTGAATGGAACGTCCGGTAGGTGTGTAATATCTGGAGACTGTTAATCGTACCGCGCTGCCATCGCCCAGGGCCATTTCGCGTTGTACTAAGCCTTTTCCATAACTTCTACGCCCAATAATAGTGCCCTTGTCATTGTCTTGCAAGGCTCCAGCAACAATCTCACTTGCAGACGCCGAATTTTCATTGATCAGAATAAATACTTCGCCTTCTTCAAAATCGCCTTTACGCGTTGCGAAACTTTTTTCAATGCGTCCCGATTTGTTTTTTGTGAAAAGAATCAACTTGCCGTTTTCTAAAAACTCATCTACAATTTGCTCCGCAATCGCTAAGAATCCGCCGGGATTATCACGTAAATCCAATGCTAATTGCGTGGCGCCTTGGTCTTGTAAATCGTCCAATGCTTTTTTAAACTCCTTATACGTAGACTCGGCAAATCTGTTGATTTTAATGTAGCCTAAATAGGGCGTAAGCATATAAGCGGCATCCACGCTGTTTATTGGAATGTTTGCGCGCTTTACGACAAAATCGAGCAGTTCTTTTTCGCCTTTTCTGTAAACTTTCAATCGGATTTTACTGTTTTTATCCCCTTTTAGTTTCTGAATGATGTCTTCATTGCTCCATTGGCTTCCGAATATAGAATCGCCATCGGCTATGATAATGCGATCACCACTTTTAATACCTGCCTTTTCGCTTGGCCCTCCTTCAAGTGGTCTGATAACTGCAATGGTATCTTTGTAGGAATAAAAGCTTACGCCAATCCCCACAAAATCACCTTTCATGTTTTCGCTCACCCTTTGCATCTCTCTTTTCGGAATGTATATGGAATGTGGATCCAGTTTTTCCAAAATGCCATTGACGGTAACATCAACGATGCTATCGGTGTTGACGTTGTCAACATATTCATAATCAATATAATCAATGAGTCGGTTGAGTTTGTCTTTTTTACTGTTTGAAGTAAATAAACGATCAGAAGTGTCCGTGAAATTTAGCTTTCCACCAATAACAACGCCAGCTGCAATGGCAACGCCAATAATTAATGGGATATATTTATTATTAAAAGCCATTATGCGTTTAAATCTTCAATAAGTTGTAATTCTATGCCAGCTTTGGCCAAGAATTCAAGTCCGGAATCGTCTTTATAGCCTTCATGATAAACCACTCGAATAATGCCAGCTTGATGGATCAGTTTGCTACATTCTTTACAAGGCGATAATGTAATGTATAAAGTCGCTCCTTTGCAGGATTGTGTTGATGCCGCTACTTTTAAAATGGCATTGGCCTCGGCATGAAGCACATACCATTTGGTGTAGCCCTCATCGTCTTCACAATAATTTTCGAAACCTGTAGGCGTCCCATTGTAACCGTCAGAAATAATCATCCTGTCCTTGACGATGAGTGCGCCAACTTGCTTGCGTTTGCAATGGGATAATTTGCCCCATTCTTTTGCTATTCTTAAGTACGCTTTATCATAGCGTAACTGTTTTTTATTTGACATTAATTTGTTTTAATATTTGATTGGCAAGCTTTTTAACAGATCCGTGGCTCTCGTGAAATTTATGAGCTTCTATTTGACCATATGAGAACGCTAATAATTCTTCAGTAAAACTACAACGAATTTAAAAGGTTCATGTTTTAATTTTTACAATTTCGAGTTAAAATTTCAGTAAAATTTAAAGGATTAGAAAAATAACTTATTGTTTATCAGCATAGGTATGATTACTCCCACAACAATTGCCGAAAGTACCACAATCCAATCGCGTTTTGAAAACCTGAAAATAGTTTCGCATAAAAAGCCTAAAAACAACACGGCAAACGCAACAATTATTTGTCCTAATTCTATGCCTATCTCAATTCCAATTAAAGGCACTATTTTACTGTCTGTTTTGGCTGTAAACATTTTGAAATCGCCGACGAAACTGAGCCCTTGGATCAAACCGAAAAATACGGTTGATAAGAACAAGATACCAACTTTTTCACTTGGTGCTTTCTTGCCTGCCGTAAAAACGTTGTACAAGGCTACAACCAAAATAGTTATAGGAATCAGAAATGCAATCAAGGTGCCTTTGATGCTGACAATGCCATAAAAAGCTAATAGCAAACTAACTGTATGACCTAAGGTGAACATGGTCACTAAAAGCAAGATGCGCTTCCAATCCTTAAAAGCATAAGGAACGGTCAATACCAATAAAAAAAGGATGTGAGTGTATGTTTTAAAGTTCAGAATATGGTTCATTCCGTACTGTATGTTGAGCCAAAAATTGTCGAGCATCTGTTTGTTATTTGGGTTGCTTCAAAGGTACAAGGATTGAGATGAGTTGCAAATAAATAGAGGGTATAATGTTGAGCTATTGTGAGGTGTGTTTAATGAGGAAGCGTAGAAGGATTAACGATTGAAGATTTTTGATTTTTGAAGTTCGCACTCGGACGGATGACGAACAGAAAATAGATGAAAGAAAGTTTCAGAGAATGCGGTCAGATGAGCGATGAACGAAGTTCATAAATTGAAATAAATTCAGTGATGTCCTCGCGATCTCTACATGAGAAATCGAGGTCGAAATCAGGCGGATTCTGTCGAGAAACGTTGATGAATCGCTCAGAATATAAATATTGGATAGCTCTTTTTCAATTCGTGTAAAAAAGACGTTCTCCAGTTTTTTTTTAGCGGTAATGCAGGCCCGCATAGGCCAGTTTTCTGAACAATCTAAAATCCAAAGCTTCGTTCTGGATATAGGAGTGTGGATTGTTTGGGTTTTCATGTGAAAAATCAAAATCGCTATGGCATTTATCAAGAATGGAAGCGGTGTTTTTTATTAGTTCTGGAAATTCACGATAGGTATCGCACAATTCCTGATACGGCAAAATTCTGTCGGTTTCCTGGCCTTGTTCACTTTTTGAAAGTTTGCTCAACAAGGTGTTGTTGTCGATGGCGCGTAATAAGCGATGGGTGTTAAAATCCTTTTTGTTCTGAAATGAAACGGTTTGCAGTACGACCAATTTATTTCGAAATGCATTCCATTTAGAGAACTTGAGATGGTTCAAGTCTTTCGGTTTAATGCCTAAAAACTCATGTTCTTTGAGATGGTATGTTTTTTTATGGATGTAGGGATAAATCACAAAAACATCATCTAATTCTGGGGCAATTTCAGGGATTTTCAATTCTGAATCGTGCAAGAATTTAGAGAGGTAATCATTGATGTTTTTATACCCGTTGTTGTTTTTGGCAATCAGTATAAATTGTTGTTGCGCACCATTTCTAAAGTCGACACCTAAAACAGGTTTGATTTTATATTTAGAAGATAATCGCACAAAATCCAAGCATGCCGAAGTGTTATTGATATCGGTCAATGCCAAAGTCTGCAAGCCGTTTTCGGAAGCAATAGCAAGTAATTGCTCTGGCTTAATAGTGCCGTAGCGAAGGCTGTAGTAGGTGTGACAATTGAGATACATTTGTTCTTGTTGTTTATGATTTCTCAAAATTAGCTATTATATGTAGTTTTCATTGCTTACATTTGTAGTAAGTCAAAAATAATCGATTTTAGATGGGATGGATTTTCGGATATCTTGCAGACAAAATTTCAATGTGTTTTAAATTTCATTTACTTGTGAAATAGGTGGTATCCTTAAAAAAAGTGATATCGATTTAATAGAATAATTATGAAAACAGAAGCTTTAAAAATCAATGTTGTTCAGCGTATCTTGAGTATTTCCGATAAGGGATTATTGCAGAAAATAGAAAATCTGTTGAATAAGGAAAATGTCTTTGCTTTTGATGTGGAGGGCAATCCTATAACTGAGAACGATTATGTCAAAAATTTGGATGCTGTCATTGATGAAATTGTTGCTGAGAAAGCCGACTTGTATACCACTACTGACGTTTTAAAACGTATTGCAGATGATAATAAGCTGGCACTCTAAAGCTGTTGACGATCTCAACGAAAATATAAAACACATTGCCAAAGAAAGTCCACAAAATGCGGTACATGTTTTAAAAACAATTACAGCGCTTTGCGATAGTTTGGGAAATATGCCCTATAAATACCCAAAGGAGCCTGTCTATAATTCAGAAAGCGTACGTTTTGTAACAAAATGGAGTTTTAAGATTATTTATAGGGTTGAGGTAGAACGCATTTATATCTTGAGAATATTCAATACTTATCAAAAGCCGGGTAACGTTTTTGAATGATTTTTTAGTCCTAAACGTTTTAAAAAAAATTAGAAATCAATACTGTGCGATACCATAATATTCGTGCATTAGTTGTAGAAAAATAAAAATGAAACACATTCAAGCAAACATAAAACATCTGCGCTCCTTAAAACAGCTCTCCCAAGAGCGTTTTGCCGACGAGTTGGGTTGGTCGCGCTCCATTGTCGGATCGTATGAAGAAGGCCGTTCGGAACCGCCCATTGATCGATTGATTGATTTATCGAATTACTTTAAAATTCCAATAGATATTTTGGTAAGAAACGATTTGCGCAAAGCAAAAGACACTTCTTTTATTGACATTGGAAGCAAACGTGTGCTGTTTCCGATAACCGTCAATGAAGATAATGAGGATTTGATTGAGATTGTTCCTGCGAAAGCATCGGCAGGTTATTTGTCAGGTTATGACGACCCGGAATATATTGAACAGCTCCAAAAAATCAAATTGCCCTTTTTGCCTACGGGAACCCATCGTGCTTTTCCTATTAAGGGTGATTCGATGTTACCAGTAAAAGATGGTTCTTTTGTGGTGGCCAAGTTTGTGGAAGATATTCAGGATGTGAAAAACGGGCGTACTTATATTGTACTCACTAAAGATGATGGTCTGGTTTATAAACGTATCTATAATTTGATAGATGACAAGCAAAGCTTATTGTTGAGCAGTGATAATAAAGTGTATCAACCCTATGAGGTTCCGATGGAAAATGTGTTGGAGCTTTGGGAATTTACCTGCTGTATCAATACTCAGGAATATGACGAAAAGGAGCTGAAAATGAGCAGTATTATGGCAATGTTCCAAGAATTGAGAGTAGAATTGGAAGCCGTTCAAAAAATGGCCTAATGGGAAAATCAAAAACCACATATACCATTATCGACGTGGAAACCACAGGGCGTGGTAATGAGATTACAGAGATTTCCATTTTTAAGCATGACGGAGAAAAGGTGCTTGAAGAATTCACGTCATTGGTCAATCCGAACGCTTTAATTCCCGATTATATTACTGCATTGACTGGTATTGACAATGCAATGGTTGCTGATGCGCCGACCTTTGCGGAGATTGCAGAAGCTGTTCTTTCCATTACCGAGGATAGCATCTTTGTGGCGCATAATGTCAATTTTGATTACAATGTGATTCGTAATGAGTTCAGGAAAATTGACATGGATTTCAGACGCCGAAAACTATGTACGATAAGATTATCGCGTGTGTTATTTCCGGGTTTTCGATCCTATAGTTTGGGGAAGTTGTGTGTTTCCATGAATATTGACTTGTTCGATAGACATCGCGCGCGAGGCGATGCTGAAGCAACCGTCACGCTTTTTGAGAAATTATTGGCGCATAAAAACTCTAAAACTGTTTTTGCTGAGTTTTTGAAAAAGGGTTCTAAAGAAGCAACCTTACCGTCACATCTGCCAAGTGCTATTTTTGATGCCATTCCCAATGGACCTGGTATTTATTATTTCAAAAATAAAAAAGGAAAAATCATTTATGTAGGAAAGGCCATCAATCTAAAAAAACGTGTTCTGGGCCATTTCTACGATAAAAAAGAAAAAGAACTTGACCTATGTCGGGAAACGGCTCATATCGATTTTGAATTGTCGGGAAGTGATCTCGTGGCAAGATTGATGGAAGATGCCGCCATCAAACATCATTTTCCGATTTACAACCAAGCGGCCAAACGCGTGCCTAAACCTTATGCCGTTTTTAGTTATGAAGATCGTCAAGGTATTGAGCATTTGGCGTTCAATACACTGAAGGCGACACCCAATCCGTTGCAAATATTTCATAGTATTCGCGATTGTAGACTTTATTTGGAGCAAGTGTGTGAGCGATTTGAATTGTGTCCTAAATATTGTCATTTACAGGAGAATGTTTGGACGTGTTCACATTATAAATTGACCACTTGCAAAGGTGTCTGTAGAGAGGAGGAGTCGGTTGCTTCTTATAATGAACGGGCGAATTTGGCTATCAATTATATGGCTAGTTCCAATCAGAATAGAATTTTAAAAGAAAAGGGACGCCATCTTGAAGAAGAAGCTTTTGTGATTATCAAAAACGGACTCTATTTGGGCTATGGTTTTGTGGAGAAATCAGAACAGATTATAAATACTGATGACTTGGAAGCGTTCTTAATTCCGCAGAAAGAAACTACTGAGATTCAAGGGATTTTGAGAAAGCTTTTGTTGGAGTCTTCGAATGTTCAAGCTTTGGTTTAAAAGTTTTTGACACGAATTTCACAAATTTTCACGGACTTACTCGTTCGCAAATAAGAATTAAATTGATTACTATAAATTATCTTTGCGACCTAGGCGAAAACAATTGTGATCTTTGCGTTTAAAAAGGAGTTTAATGGATTAACCGCAAAGGATGGAAAGTCCAGTGCAAGGGTCGCAATGATACTTCGACTGCCAATCAAATCAAAATCATTTGATGTTTTTCACTTTAGTTTTTTTCACGGATTTCACCAATTTTTACAGATTCACTACTGCACAAAAGAAGGATTAAATTAGTTACTATAAATTTCTCTTGGCGACCCTAGCGAAAAACCATTGTAACCTTTGTGTTTAAATAGGAGTTTAATCATTTAATCGCCATGAAATTGAAGTTGAAATTGAACTTGAGGCATACGGAAACATCGACATTCCGTTGCGAGCTTTGCGACAGCCTAGCGTTCTTGTGTTTAAATACGTAATGAATATTAACGGCAACGAACGCAAAGTTTAGCGCAAGCGACGCCATGAAATTGAAATTGAAATTGAAACCGAAACATCGACAGTCCATTGCGACCTTTGCGAAAAAAACCTCGCGTCCTAGCGTTTAAATACAAAATGAAGATTAATCGCAAAGAATGCAAAGTTGAGCGCAAGGGCCGCAGTGAAATTGAAGCTTCAATTGTTAATATTCGTATTACACGCGATTACTAATCGGTCACACGTTGCCAATTTTGGGTCCTGTAGAAAAATGCGATATAGCCGCGTACGTTTAACGTATTGGGAGAGTCTTTGTCAATCCACATTTTACATTTGTATTCTTTTCCTTTTTCGGGGTCAAAGATGGTACCGCCTTTGTATTCGTTATCGTTTTTGTCTTTTGACATATCTTTTACCATCACTAAACCTTCAACAGGTTTATTGTAATCTTTACCTGTACATTTTATACATAATTTGCCTTGATCTTCTGGCAATAATAATTTTACAATCTTTCCGTAAATTTTTCCATTGTCATTATAAAGTTCAACGATAGATTTGGTCTGGCCTGTTTCATCATCTACCGTTTTCCATTGGCCAAGAATGCTCTGAGCTTGAGCTAATGGAATGCTCAAGAAGAGCAATACAAGACACAATAAATAAGTTTTCATCTGTTTTACGGTTTAGGTTTATAGCATAAATCTCACGCCAACATTAATTCCGATGCCACTTGCGTTAACAAATTGGGTTGGGATTTTTCTTGCTGCGTTTTGGTTTGGCGGTGTTGTGGTGCTTTGGTTGTACTCATCCGTAAATTCAAATTTCTTTTCATAAACAGGAAGATCTGCCAATTGTTGTCCAGGTATCAGTTGCGAATTTCCGCCGGTAATTGCTTTTGTGGTGTATTCGATAATCTCTGCGGATTTACTTTTGATGCTCAAATTCTTAATTTCGACCTCGCCGAAAATGCTCAAGTTATCACTGACAGGATAATTGACGCCGATGGCTCCATAATAACCAACGCTGAATTTGGATTTTACTTCGCTTTTGGCTTCCACCATAATATCAGTGTCTGGGCCGCCACCATTTACTTTCCTTGCCATAGTTTCAATAGTCAGTTTGCCGGCTAAAGGAACAATTAATCCAATACGGGCGTAAGGGTTGACTGTTTTAAAATTGGGTGTCAAGAAAATTCCTGGAGCCACATCAACACCTCTCAAATGTGTATTTTCTTCAGAGATGGCCTGCGGACTTCTTAACCGGCCAATCAAGGTGTTGTCGCCGTGGAAATAGCTGGCGCCTAGTTCTAAACCAATATATGGGTTGAACATGTAGCCAACGGTAAGATTGGCTTTTAAGCCCGCACCGACTGTTCCATTTAGTGATTTTACATTGACCGAAGAGCCGTCTGCATTAACAGTAACATCCGTAGATTGCATAATGCCGGTAAGTCCGTTAGGATCGGCGTTGTTGAATTCGGTTTTCCCAGATTCAAAACTATAACCTGCACTGACGCGAAAGTAAAATTTTTGCGAATTGTCCATCGTCATATTATCTTGAGCTTGGGCAAAGTAGCTCATAGATGTCAGAGTACAAATGATCAACACTTTGGGTATCATTTTCATAATTCTAGTTTTTAAGATTTCATTAAAAGAGTTTATGAATTTGAAGGCACAGGGAAATTTGAGTGGTCTCGTGAATGCTTTCAAAAGCACACTTTAAAGTTAAAGAGAAAAAGATGCTGTTATGAGTCAAAAATTGACGCATTTAAGTTGTTTTTGAAGGCCTGAAACGCAATTGTGGATGCATTTAAAATGACAAAAAAATATGATGGAGCTCTATCGGATTTATGGCCTTAGTTAGATATAAAAAAGATTAGTTGTATAAGAGGTGCGACGGAGTTCTTAATATGCTGTGATCCTGATGGTCAGTATTTCAAACGATATTCATCTTATGATTTCTAAAAACATTTCGTGATTTTACTTCCATTTCACTAAAGCATCAAATTCTGATTGGGGAATCGAAACGATATTAACATCCATAGTGATCGGCGTTAGTGGTTGGTCGCTTTGGTCTCGAGGAACCGCTACAATTTTGTCCACCACATCCATCCCTTTAATTACCTGACCAAATACGGTATAGTCGCCATCAAGACGATGCAGGCCATTTTTGTTTTGAACAATATAAATCTGGCATCTCGCCGATAGCTTTTCTGGGTTGTCATCGCGTCCGGCACCGACGGCTCCATAGATATGGGTAAGTTCGGGAATGAATTCAGGCTCCAACAGATACTCAGGATCTGTAAATCCTGCCGGAGTATCAGGACAGCCTGCTTGTGCTACAAAATTTGGAATCACTCTGTTGAAAGAAAGAGCGTCCCAGTATCCTGCATCGGCCAGCTCTATAAAACTTGCTTTGTGATTTGGCGTGCGATCGTCTAAGCTAATCAGGATTTCTCCTTCAGGGGTGAGAATTTGTCCGACTTGAACTGGTTTTTCTGACTGCTGTCCGAACGCAATTTGTCCGAAGAAAAAAAAGCTTATTATTAAAAGAGTGAAGCTATTAAAACGTAGAATTTTATTTATCTTAATCATGAAGCTATATGTGTGTTTAATGTAGAATCTGCATTGAAAGCAATAAAAAGTCAATTGAAGTTTCCTTTGCCAAAAACATCTAGGACTGAGAGCTTTTTTAATTCTAAATATATATACAAAATTCTATTAAATTCAGAACTGTGGACGGCAATTCGATAAATTTTTAAATAAAAATTCTAAACCAACTCCGTCGCAATCATTTTTGTTTGAAACGGTTGCATTTGGGTGTTTTTAATACGTCTTAAAATCAATTTTGCTGCTTCAGCGCCGATTGCTTCTGCATTTTGTTCAACAATGATTAATGAAGGGTGTTGATTGGCTTGACATTGATTGCAAAAACCTGCAATGGTAATGTCATGATCTTGAGGATTAGATTTTAACTGGTTGGTAACTTGTAAGGTTTGCAAAACAGCCTGTTCATTCAGGCCAAAAATGCCATCAATAGTACTATCATTTTCTAAAGTGGAAATGAGTTTGCTATTTAATGCTTCAACCGTATCGGCTACTATTATTTTGTTTTCAATAGGTAAATTATTGGTTCTCATCGCAGCCTTAAAACCTTCAGCTCTTAATTTTCCATGATGGAAATTGTCTATAAGCGAAGTCATGATGATATTCTTAAGACCTTTGTTTTTTATGAGATGATCGGTGGTGTCGTAAACTGCTTTATAATCATCAATAATTACTTTGTCACAATCAATCCCATCACATATTCTATCAAATAACACTAAAGGCGTTCCTCTGCTAGTAAGCGCATTAATATGATCGTAAGTATTGGTGAGCTCGGTTTCTTTAGAGACACAAATAATAATGCCATCCACGTAACCTCCCGCCATTTTTCTTAAGCTTTTAGATTCTTTTTCTATGGTTTCGTTAGAAATGGATATGATGAGCTTGTAGTTATGTTGGTCTAAGTAATTTTCTATACCTGCGAATACTTTGGCATAGAAAGGATTTAAAATATTAGGAACGACCAAACCAATAGTATTGGTGTATCCTTTTCTTAAACTTGAAGCAAAATTATTAGGGATATAATTACATAATTTCGCAAAATTACGAACGCGCGTCTGTGTTGATAAACTGATTTCAGAACTGCCAGAAAGTGATTTGGAAACTGTAGAAATAGATAAATCCAAAGCCTTAGACATTTCAGCCAAAGTGGTTCTTGTTTTCATCATAACTATTTTATATTGATTTGTTTGTTGGATCGCAGTTCTTTGTAAGTAGAAATTTAGATGTGGTTTTGTGTATAAACGCAGACATCAATTACTATTATTTTATAAGAACATTGCGGCCTAAATCTAATCTGCAAATGTAGTTATTTTTTTAAAAAACAACCACCAGTACCTACCAGTTTGTATTTGCAATAAATTATTTTACATTTGTTCCATGAGAATTGTAACTGTAAAGGAAAAATCCGGTATTCCCAAGTACAAACAGATCGTGGCTTCCATCGAAGGCGCTATCGTGGCTGGCACTTTGAAAAAAGGGGACAAACTGCCTTCTTTAAACAGTATTAAGAATCAAAATTCGCTTTCAAGAGATACCGTTCTTACAGCATTTAACGAATTAAAAACGCGCGGTGTTATTAAATCGATCGTTGGCAAAGGCTATTATGTAAATAGCGAAGATGTGGATATTAATCGGAAAGTGTTTTTGTTATTTGATGAATTCAATTCCTTCAAGGAAGATTTATATAACTCTTTTATGTCTAGTTTGGGCGAAAATGTTCAAGTCGATATTTTCTTTCATCATTTTAATCCAGATATGTTTAGCAAACTCATTAATGATAATGCTGGAGACTATAGTTCTTATGTGATTATGCCGGCAAATCTTAAAAACACGGATCAGATTATTGAGCGATTACCTCAGGAGAAAGTTTATATTTTAGATCAAACCAACGAAGCCTTAAAAAACTACCCTTCGGTTTTTCAGAATTTTAAAAAAGACATCTATACAGGACTTGAAGCGGCACTAAAGCAGATCAGTACTTATAAAAAAGTGGTTTTACTATATCCGGCAGCACGCCAGCCGCAAGGTATTTTGGATGGCTTTAATTTATTTTGTTCGCATCATGGCATACAAAACGAGGTCATTGATAGTCTTGCGCATAGAGAATTGTCGCATGGAGAACTCTATATTATCTTGGATGATAAAAATTTAATACGCATCATTAAACGTATTAAGGAGCAGCATTTTTTTCTTGCAAAAGACATCGGTCTGATCTCCTATAATGACTCTTTGTTAAAAGAAATTGTTGAAGGTGGCATCACAACCATCTCTACGGATTTCAATTTAATGGGACAACGCTTGGCACAGATGATCTTGAATAAAGAGTTTGCCCAAGTCGAAAATCCAAACCGTTTAATCATTAGAAAATCAATATAAGCACTTGTACACACTTACGAAAACAGAAGCAGAAGGATTGAAATTTATTGAAATATTCAATCCGGAAAATAAGTCTAAAGCTAGCATTTGCCTGAATCAAGGCGGGAGGCTCAGCGCATTGGAATTTGATGGCATTAAGGTGCTTGCCGATTATGATCCTTCAACTTATGCAGCAAATTATGCCTCATCCATCCTCTTTCCTTTTGTGAATAGAATTAAGGATGGCAAATACACTTTTCAGGACGTTGATCATGTTTTAGAGTGTAATGAAGTCGATAAAAACAATGCCCTTCACGGACTGGTTTATGATAAGACTTTTGAATGTATTGAACAGGAACTCACTTCCAGCCACGGATCCATAAGCTTACAGTATAAACACGACGGTACCTGTCAAGGATTTCCTTTTAAGTTCGATATCCAATTGACTTATACATTAACTGAAGAAACCATTGGTTTATCTGTGGAAATCAGCAATGAAGATGATAAAACGCTTCCATTTACCGTAGGTTGGCATCCTTATTTTGTCAGTAAAAATCTGGATGAAAGTAGTATCGATTTTGAAAGCAACACACAATATTTATTTGACCAGCAACAAATAATTTCAGGAACAACGCCTTTAGAGGTTGAAATGCCTTATTCACTTAAAGGTGTAAAATTAGATGATGGCTATCCATTGCAAAACGGTAGCATTGCATTTCTCACACCCGAATATCGCTTAACTATGACGAGTACTTCTGAAGAGAATTACTTGCAACTCTATACACCCAATACTCCAAATGTTATTGCTATTGAGCCCATGACTGGCGCTGCAGATAGTTTTAATAATAAATTAGGTTTGCAAAAACTGCAGCCTAATGATAGTTATATTGTAAAATGGAATATTACTTTTGAGAATCTAACGGATAAACTAAAAACGAACCAACTAAATACATAATTATGCAATTTTTAACCTTTATTGGATTTACGGCACTTGTTGCTGTTATCTCTTATTTTAAGACCAGAAAAACGGATGAATCCTCTTCAGACGGATATTTCTTAGGTGGACGTAGTTTAACGGCCGGCGTCGTTGCAGGATCATTATTATTGACCAATTTATCTACGGAGCAGTTGGTAGGCCTCAATGGTTCTGCCTACCAAAGTGGATTATCGGTCATGGTATGGGAGACATTAGCGGCAGTGGCCATGGTGTTGACGGCTATTTTCTTATTGCCAAGATATTTAAAGGGTGGATTAACTACCGTTCCGGGATTTTTGGCAGAACGCTTTGACGTGACCACTAAAACATTGACCTCAGTTTTATTTCTTTCGGGTTATGTGGTGGTGTTGCTACCTGTGATTTTATATTCGGGATCATTGGCCATTAGTGGTATGTTTGATGTGCCAGAATTACTGGGCGTCACCCATACACAATCGATTTGGATCTGTGTTTGGGGAATTGGTATTATTGGTTCTATTTATGCCGTATTTGGCGGCTTAAAGGCAGTTGCCATATCAGATTCAATCAATGCGATTGGGTTGTTGGCAGGTGGATTGTTGATCCCTATTTTTGGTTTGATGATGATTGGCGATGGCAGTATTTTAGACGGTTTGAATATCTTAACTACTGAAAATCCTGAAAAGTTCAAATCGATGGGAGGCCCAACGGATCCAGTGCCATTCTATACCATTTTCACAGGGATGATGTTGGTGAATTTGTTTTATTGGGGAACCAATCAGCAAATTATTCAAAGAGCATTGGGAGCTAAAAACCTGAAAGAAGGTCAAAAAGGTTTATTGTTGGCCGGATTTATAAAGATATTAGGACCAATTATTGTTGTTTTACCGGGGTTGATCGCGTTTCACATCTTTCAAGGAAGTTTGGAAAATGCCGATAGTGCCTACCCAATGTTGGTTAAAAAAGTATTGCCAACGGCATGGGTCGGATTCTTTGCAGCGGTGGTGTTCGGTGCTATTTTAAGTTCGTTTAATAGTGTGTTAAATAGCTCGGTAACCTTATTCGGGATTGACGTTTATAAACAACATATCAATAAAGCAGCCGATGAGAAAACGATCGTGAAATACGGTAAAATATTTGGAACCGTATTAGCAATCGCAGCCATGTTTATCGCGCCGCTTATTGCCAATGCGGGTAGTTTATTTAATTATTTACAAGAAATAAATGGTATTTATAGCATTCCAATTTTAACGATTATCGTTGTGGGTTATACCACAAAACGTGTTCCAGCCATTGCCGCTAAGGTTGGATTGCTATCCGGATGTATTCTATACTGCATTAGTCAATTTATACTTAAGGACTATTTTATTAATAAAGCCCTTGCGAAAGCTGCCGCATCAGGAATCACGGACGCTGGAGATTTGGCATTGGTAACAGCACAAGCCTATCCTCACTTTTTAGATATTATGGCGATTCTATTCGTACTGAATATTGTCATTATGTTAATTATCGGAAAATTCAAACCGAGAGAAGTGCCGTTTGTTCAAGAATACACCAAACAAGTGGACATTACGCCGTGGAAATATGTTAAACAAGCGGGTCTTGTGATCTGTTTAATTGTGGTAGGATTATATATTTATTTTGCTTAATGATGATGAATAAGGAATTGATAGAAGAAGTAACGCATAGTTTTAAAGCGCATTTTAACTCGGAACCTTTAATCGTTTTTTCTCCAGGAAGAATCAATCTGATAGGAGAGCATACCGATTATAACGATGGGTTTGTGTTTCCGGCTGCCGTTGATAAAGGGATTGCTTTAGCGATACAAAAAAGCGATGCCAACACCAGTACGGTGGTCGCTTTTGACAAAGATGAAACCTATACGTTTGCTTTAGATATTTTAGAGCCCTTAAAAAACGGCGATTGGAGAAACTATGTTTTGGGTGTTGTCGCAGAATTGCAATTGCTTGGGAAAAATGTTGGAAATTTTAATGGCGTTTTTGCTGGAAATATCCCGGGCGGTGCAGGCATGTCCTCATCTGCAGCCTTAGAAAATAGTTTTGTTTTTGGATTGAATGATCTTTTTAACCTCGGATTATCTAAAGAGGACATGATTTTGGTGTCTCAAAAAGCAGAGCATAATTATGCAGGTGTGAAATGTGGGATCATGGATCAATATGCGAGTATGTTCGGAATCGAAAATAGCGCGTTGCTATTAGATTGTAGATCGATTACTTCGCAGCCTTATCGAATAGATTTCAAGGATTATGAGTTGATGCTTATTAATACCAATGTGAAGCATGACTTATCAGAAACTGCTTATAATGACCGTCGTGAAGTCTGCGAAAAAGTATCAAAATTATTGAATGTCGTAGCCTTAAGGGATGCTTCAAAAGAAGATTTAGAAGCCATTAAAACCGATTTATCTGAAGGCGATTATCAAAAAGCATTATACGTCATTGAAGAAAATAATCGCGTAAAGCAATTTTCGGAAGCGATAGAAAAAGAGGATTTAGAAACCTTGGGCGATTTACTATTTCAATCTCATGAAGGTTTGAGCAAAAAATATGAAGTGAGCTGTGCAGAACTTGATTTTTTGGTGGATAGAGCACATGAAAGTTCCAGTGTTATTGGTGCCCGAATGATGGGTGGTGGTTTTGGTGGTTGTACCATAAACTTGGTGCTGAAAACTGAAATGGAAGCTTTCAAAGAAGATGTTTCAAATCGTTTTAAAGATGAATTTGGAAGCGCTTGTACGATATATAATGTCAAACTGTCTCAAGGGACGCATATTGTGAAGGGGTAGTTTTGGGAAAAGAATTAAGACCACTTCGACAAGCTTAGTGAACACCGCTTGGTTAATAGAATTAAGAATCAAGATCGCTTCGCTTTTAGAACTAAGAGCAAAGACTTGAATCGTGAGACATTGAAAGTAGGGATTTCAAAACTTAATTTCGCTCAAAAGTCATTATAAACATTAATTTTTACTGGGTTAACTATTTTTTTCAGACGATCATAAGTGTAAAGTGACACTAATAAAAACAACAATAACATGGACAATAATTTACAAGATTATTCACATAAACGCTATAACATTCTAACAGGCGAATGGGTGCTTGTTTCTCCACATCGAGCGAAGCGTCCTTGGCAAGGTCAAAATGAAACTATTTCTAATGAACAGCGACCTGCACACGACCCAAGCTGTTATTTATGTGCGAGAAATACACGAATTAACGGCGAAATAAATCCTGATTATAAAGACGTCTTCATTTTTACGAACGATTTTGCAGCATTGCAAACGACTTCGCCTATATTTTCGGTAAACGATGGTTTGTTCAAGGCAGAAAGCGAGCAAGGCATTTGTAAAGTGATTTGTTTTAGTCCAGATCACTCTAAAAGTTTGGCCGACATGGAAGTGGAAGACATCAATAAAGTAGTCGAAGCTTGGCAAAAGGAATACATCTTATTAGGTTCCAATGAGATGATCAATTATGTTCAGATCTTTGAAAATAAAGGCGCCGTTATGGGTTGCAGCAATCCGCATCCGCATGGACAAATCTGGAGTCAATCCACCTTGCCAAATGAAGTGGAAAAGAAAGATCAACATCAAAAGTCCTATTACGACAAGAATAAAAGGAGTCTGTTGGGCGATTATCTAAAGCAGGAGCTTGAAGTCAATGAGCGCATCATTTATCAAAACGACGACTTTGTTGTGTTGGCACCATTTTGGGCAGTCTGGCCGTTTGAAACCATGATTGTTCCTAAAAAAGCCTATACAAATATTACGGAGCTTTCTGCATCAGAAAGTTTAGCGTTTGCAGAGGCGATATCCAAAATCACGAAGGCTTATGATGCCTTGTTTCAAACGTCATTTCCATATTCGAGCGGTATTCATCAAGCACCAACAAATGGAGAGAATAATGACCACTGGCATTGGCACATGAGTTTCTATCCGCCATTATTAAGAAGCGCTACCGTGAAGAAATTTATGGTAGGTTATGAGATGTTTGGATCACCGCAAAGAGATATTACTGCGGAACAAGCGGTGGATAGACTGAAGGCACTAGTAAAATAATACCTATAACATTTTAAAAATAAAGGCTCCACTATATGTTGGAGCCTTTATTGATTTCAAATTAAGTTAAGTCCCCACCAGAACATTTGTCGAGCCCGCAAGAATGTATGTCGGGCTGGTGCTTAGTGCGTCTCGCTTTAGCTTCTAAAAATTTTGACACGAATTTCACGGATTTTCACGAACTTACTCATACCATGAGAATGCTGGTTCAAAATTTTCACTATAAATTTCACGAATGTAGCAGACTTTTAGTCTGTTTTGAAAATCCACACTAGAACGTTTGTTGGTCAGGAATGGTGCTTTAGTCCATAGATTTAGTTAGTTGTCTAAGAGAAATCATAAGTAATCTGCGTCATCAGCGTTCCTTAAATCATATGTACATCTAAGTCTATAGATTTATTCCCTTTAAAAAAGAAGAACCTCAGTATTTCTGTTGAAGTCTGAATAAGGTGTTTTCAATAGCGCAAACCCTTGACCAAATCTTCAAAGCTATCAGCAGGCTTCCAATCGGATTTGGGTTCAAAATAGTGCCATAAATAGGCCGAAATACGTCTCTGTAATTGCCAGGCCTTATTATCAAAACTCCAAGATTCATCTTTGTTATTCTTAGTAGCGATATAAAACACATAATCGCCACTTGGCGCATTGACCATGACCAATTCTGATCGTGATTTATCGACCATGCCTTGTTTGGCAGCGGTCTGTACATAAGGCGGGATTTGCGAAAGTGAATAGTCCGTATAGAACGAATTGCTCATGATCCGATACATTTCATCACTCGATGCGGCATCCACCAAAGTTCTTTGTCTCATTTTCACCAACAAGGAAACCATTTCGCGAGGTGTCGTTTGTCCCCAGCCATAAGTCTCCCAATCCTTGGTTCGGCCTTCCGTTCTGCTATTGACTCGGGTATGCAACAAGCCTAAATCAGCCATCGTTTTATTGATAACTATTCCTCCGCCTACAAGTTCTTGGCACCATAAGGACGTCGTGTTGTCACTCATGGTTATCATTAACGATGCTAATGTCCGTAAATCCGTGACCGTACTATCTTTATAAAATTGCATAACACCCGATCCACCATAGACTCTTTTGGCATCATATATCAAGGTGTCATTCAGTTGAAGGTTTCCTGCTTTTATTTGATTGAACACTTCGATTAAAATGGGCACTTTCACGACACTTGCCGTTGGAAAAATAGTATCAGCATGGATTGCTGCCTCTTTTTTGGTCTTCAGATTATAGACGTAAATGCCAACATCGCCTTCAAAGTTTTTGACAAGTTCGACAAGTTCTTTTTCCAGTTTTTTATCGGTTTGTTGCGCCGTAAGATGAAGGTTGCATGAGAAAAAAAGAAATAGAACACATAAAGCTGTTTTCATAAAAAAGTTTAGGTTAGTTAGAATTGGGGATAATTTACAAAATTTTAGTCCTATAAAATCTTGTGTTTTGATAAAGTACTTTTGTTAGAGTAGTCAAGACTTGCTCAATATCATATTTCCTTAACTTTTCAGTTTACTTCCTGAAGGAATACTTAAGATTTTCCTAGGTGTAATTTTTTTTAAGATTGCTGCCTATAACGATATTTTGGATCGAAAATATTTATAATTAATGATACTTGATTAAAGCTTGCAGTACTTCGTGCAATCTTGTATAATTAGAGGTCTTTAAGGTTTTGTTCAACAACAAGCTTCTTTTGTTTTTTACTACAAACGCTTATAAAAGACGTGAATTTGGACGTGGTGTTAAATGTTAGCACTGATGCTTTCAAAGTTTTACGAGGTGAGTCTATTTTCTATGTTCTATCAACGCACTGTAGATTACTGAACTTGTCGAAGTATCTTGGTTCTTTTATCGAACCATTGTGATTTAGAACAAAGACAGCACTTGTTTTCTGCTTTTCTCATCTAAAAAAACATAGACAACGTTAGTTATAAAGTGACTTATCAAAACGGCGATTGCTGCCCCGGTGGCGTGCCACATCGGAATTAATAAATAGCACAAAATGACGTTTGAAACACAGCCAAGCATAAAGCGATACACGTTTTTTTGTAGATCGTTGGTGTTGACTAAGTGTTTTTCGTAAATCATGCCTATAAAAATAAAAAGTGGCGCCCAGCAGAAAATTAATAATGGGGTTTTAGCTTCAGCATAAGAGTTCGTGAAAAAAGCATCTAAAATAGCAGCGCCAAAAAGTGTATAAAAACCACCAATTCCTAAGCCCAAAACCAGCATCATTTTAAAAAGTGCTTTTATTTTCTTCTGATAGAGGATGCTGTCCTCTTGAAAGGATTCTGCTAAGGATGGATACAAGGCATTGATGATAGAAAATCCGATATTCCAGCTCAAAACGATGACTAAAAACTGTACCGTAGCAAAAATGCCGTTAGCATGATCGCCATGGAAATATTTGAGAAACAATTCGTCAATTGTAATGTAAAACATGATTAGCCCATTGGAAATGATCAACGGAAAAGACATTTTTAATAATGATTTACCCAACGTCCAAGAAAACGTCCATTGCTTAAATACAAGTAGTTTTTTATGCCTTAGAATGATGGTGTAAATAAGTCCTTGAATAAAGAAATCGAGCACAATAAGTTTGGCGAAATAATACACGTCCAGCTGATTTCTGACACCATAGTATTGTAAAGCCACGATAATCCCTAAACTCGTTATTTTGCTTATGAAAATAATTTTCGTCCATTTTTTTGCGAGTAAATAATATTCAAAAACATCAGTCAGTTTAAATAAATAACTACACGCGATAATAAGGTACAAGGATTCTAAAGGACTGTTTTTAGTTAGACTAAAATAGAGAATAAGTCCTATAAAAATAACAATCCAACTGATGAATCTGAGATAGAACGCTGTCGCCAAAATAAGATGAGCGCGTTTTGGATTGAAAATAATTTCCCGAATACATATCGCAGACAAGCCGAGGAAAAATAGGGGCGTGAACATCTCTAAAACCGATTCGACAAATTTAAGTTTTCCGATATCTACCGTGCCTAGCGAGCTAAAAATTTGAGGAACTATAAAAACCCCAGTAACAAGTTGAATGATTTTTTCGAGCGTAAACCACTTGGTCGCTATAAAATCTTTTTTACTAAAAACCGCTGTCATGAACTGGATTTGGGTCCTCAAATATATAAAAACTGATTCCCTTTAACTGTTTGAAAGTAAATTATTACATTCGTTTTTATAAATAGTCCTATGACCCCAGAGTTTCTTCGTCGTTATTACATTTTACGTGTTATTTCAAATTCTAAAGTGTATGGGATTGAAAAAAACGGATTTGTCCCACTTACCGATTTGCAAAATGCATTGGATCAATTGCGTGTCGATAATATTGATGATCCGCTTTACGACAAATTAAATCAATATGGACAAAAGACCATTAAGCGCGATCTCGACAAAATAAAATCCTATTATCAAACTGTTATTTTGCACAAACGTAATTACGGGTATTATATTGAAGGTTATGAGGTAAGTGAAGCTTTAAAGGAAGTTTATGAAAAAACAGAAATCTATTTGCTGCACCATCATGCACATACGTGGAAGACCCATGTGACGACCTCACGGACGTCTTTAAGTTCCCAAATTGATTTAGTGCCGCTCATCCATGCCATAGAGCAACAGGTTTTAATCGAATTGGAATATCAAGGTTGGTATGATGATAATGATTTTCAAACTATTTCTGGCTTCTTTCAACCGTTGCATCTCAAAGAAATTAACAAAGCTTGGTATTTAATGGCTCATAATCAGCACTATGGTATTTATGCTTTCTGTTTGGACGATCGAATTAAATCTTTTAAAATTCACAAGCAGCAAGTCAAGCAGCCTATAGCTTTTAATTCCTTTGAATATTTTAAAAACGCCATTGGTATCCTAAAAGCAGGTATGGCACCCGAATGGATCCATATTCAAGTGGCGAACCACCATTTTAAGTATTTAACCAATAATCCCTTACATCACTCGCAGCAGATTGTAGCATTTCCTAAAGAAGCCAATACCCCTGAATTAAATTATAGTAATCCAGATATGTGGGGCGAAATTAAAGTGCACATCGAACCTAATTATGAGTTTTTAATGGAGATTTTGAAATACAATCTTTGGGTCAGAGTGGTCAGTCCACTGCACGTTAAAGACTATGTGAAACAGCATTTGAGTTGTGTTGTGGAGTATTATAAATAGGGGTTTCCAATTTAATTACACAGAGATACACTGAGGTTTCACGGAGATACACTGATAATTTTGAGAATGGTGTTGCTAATAATGCCCTATACCGAATCCTTTTTTAAACATGTTTTCAGTCTGCACTTTCAGTTTTAAATTCAACTTCAGTTTCAACTTCTACCCCCTCATTCCTACTGCCTGTTTTCCTCTATATTCTTTGTTCTTTCACTTGTCTTGATTTTTAAACACGAAAGTAATTTCTTCACTTTCCAACATTCCCAGTATATGGGAAAACCATCTCCTATTATTGCATTATAAAAGTAAAAGATTTTCAAACGGACATGTACTGTCTGTTTAGACGATAGTTTTGAAATTTAAATTAATGCCAGGGAGAAGGTTTTTGAGGAGAATTAGGAATAGTCTCCATTTAATTAATTGGCTTTGTCAACATTTGAATTTAAAACAAAAGAAAGTATGAATGCTAATGCGGAATAGAACGTTAGCATAAATGCTTCCGAGAAACCAAGTTGAGAAACATTTAAATATCAAAATAAACAATTTTAACCTCTTAAAATATTTTGTAATGACAGCAGTATATATAATCGGAATTGTAATCGGAATCATTTTATTCTTTGTATTAGGATATTATTTATGGTCCACTGCAATTGATAAATATGACTATAACATATTTAATTTGGGAGTGATAATTAGAGGACTACTTGCAATAGGTTGTCTTTGGTTTGCGATGGTTATGGTTGATGCCGGCGATGGCTCAACAACTGTTTGGTTTATTGTTTCGGGTGTTTTATGGTTATGGACTTTTTTAGCTACTGCATTCAGAACCAGTATTTTTATTGCGTTTTTTTCATTAGTGTATCAGCTATTTGCAGTATTGTTAATTAGATCGGCTATAAATAAAATTTTGAAATAATTGGAGTGGATAATAAAAACTATTGTGTTCCGATTAAAACGATGCACTTCGGGTAACCATAGATAAGTAAGGGTCTTTCAGGGATTGGTCTGCCCGTCTATTCAGGTGGATCAACAATGTCCTTTCCTTTATTAGAAACACCAATAAAACATGTTAATCCAGATTAAACTCCGATTTTAGATTGCGTGTTTTCAATACTGAGCAGTCCAAGTTCTGATAGATCGGGGCGCTCTTGAACCTTTTTTCGGACAATAGTGAAAACAATTCAAATCATTTTTTCATATCCTAACATTCCCAGTATTTGGGAAAAGGTTCATCTATTATTGCATTATAAAAGTAAAAGATTTTCAAACGGTCATATTTTGTCTGTTTGGAAAATAGCTTTGACTCTTTGAATAAAAATACTAACCCAAATACTAAACCTATGGCAACCTACAAATGTCAACACTGTGGCGTCATCAAAAATGACACTCTAAATTCTCAATTAAACACGAGTATTACCTGTACTGCTTCAATCGCTAATACTGAAGTGGTGTTTCATGGTTGGGCGAAGGTTTCCGAGGAGGATTTGGTGTGTGACTAGGGCGTATAGACTTTTTTTATGCTGTCATGCGGTTTCCCGCAAAGAGGAGTGGTGGGTTTGATATAGGTTTGAAAGATTTAAAATTATGGCAACATTTGAAATTAAAACGAAGCGCGCAATGAACGTGCAAAGCGAATATGTCGATGCAGGTTTGTCGGTACAGGTAAGCAGTATGTTTTCTAATTCTTTTGATGAGGTGGATAAAATACTTAAAGCATTTATGAGGGTGCATGGCATTGACTTGAAACCTGAGGGGTATTTGAAGTTTGGGGTGGTTGGAGTCTAGCGAATTGTAAGTTATTTCTGAATAAATAAATAAATAAATATAAAATCGAAAATAATGGCAACCTATAAATGCAGAACATGCGGCATCACTAAAAACGATACCTTATTATCCAAAATGAGTACACCAATAAAATGCAAGCAAGCAAACTCCAGTGCGACACTTTCGCATCATTCTTGGAGTCAAATTTCTAAAGAAGATTTATAACTATGGCAACATTTGAAGTAAAAACTAAACAGGCTATGAACGTGCAAGGCGAGTATGTCGATGCAGGTTTATCGGTACAGATAAGCTCCATGTTTGCTAACCCTTTTGATGAAGTGGATAAAATACATAGGGCATTTTTAAGAGTGCATGGCATTAACTTGAAACCTGAAGGGTATTTGAGTATGGGGTGGTTGGAGTATAAATTGATTTAGTTTTAATGAACCACGGATTCATAAAAAGAATTTAAATCCGAAAGTTAAGTTTAGTGGGATGTTTTTAGATGTGTCAAAATTAAAACACACTTTATGATTATTAATTTTAAAAATTATTATGAAAGAAATTGAATTGGCAATTAGATTTTCTAGCAACTATTCTAACGAAGAGATTGCTGCGTCAATAGGTAAAATTGCAAGAGAAAATTTTGCAATTAAGCATCCTTCGACCAATAAACCACAACGCATTTCTAGGCGTCAGTTAGTAAGCTTGCTAAATAAAAGGCATAGAAACTTAAATCTAGCTGATACAGTGGAGGTTAATGAGTTAGTTAGGTTGAGTTTTGAAATGAATTCAAGCGTCGTTAGGGAGGCAATTGTTGAGACCATAAAAGAGAATATAGGAAATGATTCTGTTTATAATCCTAAACGAATTTTCCCTTCTAACCACGTTTCTCAGTTTTCTGAAAAAGAGAAAGATGGTTTAATTGCTAAATGTAATTTACTAAAATCTAATGCTACTGAGATAGATAGTGAAGAGTCTAAAGCTAAAATTGAGACAACCCTTGTAAATACTCAGAAATTGGAGTTCAAGAAAGAATTTCTTGGTATTGGTAATGCAGATAGCGCTAAAACATACGCGAAAAATGTTCTGTCAGGCTATGAATCGATGATAGGAGAATACGATAAGATAAAAAACATTAATTTAGATTTGATCAATGATTTTCTTATTTTACGTAATGAACTTAAAAGCGAAAGAGATGACGTTGTACAGCTATTGATTGATTTAATAGGTGCTCGTGCAAAACAACAATATCCTGAACTCTTTGATTTTACTCAAATAGAATGGTTAGATTTCGAAAACTCTTGGAACAAGCTCAATTTAAGTTATAATAAAATAAATCAACAGCATCAAGAGTTTTTGAACACAGTTGATGTAGCTTTAAATGATTTCGGTAATTCTATATCAACTCAGTCTAGAGCCGCTTGGAACAACATAAGTGCTACCTCTAAAAAAAGAGATTTAAATCAAGGCGATCTGCTTAATGCAGGAGTTCAAATAGCATTTGCTGCAGGTGCTTCTGCTATAACAGGAGCTCTTAATTCTCGAAATAAATCCAAAGAAGTAGTTGCTCTAATTCAGCGTGATGTTGAAATTCTTAAGCTCGAAATGTGTGAGGATAATGAATTGATTATAGCGGACATTTTTAGACTAGGAAAAATATATTCTAAATTATCACACTCAATTTTACCAAATTACAGCAGTTTTATTAAAAGTAATTCAGAACTCATATTGTCTGATTTAAAGCCATTATATGACAACATTATGCGAAATCCGACTCTTAATAAAGCTAAGCAAGAAAATAACGTCATGGTTAAAAGGCAAAGGTTCTTGGGTCAAAAGATTATTGATTTCAACAACAATATAGAATATTCAAAAGAAGAAGAAATTCGACTTGGTAAAATACTGGCAATTAAAAAAGAAGAGTATAACATAGCTCTTTCTTTAAAGCCTGATAAACCTTTCGTATTAGTTGATCTATTTACATTCGGAAGAGCTACGAATATTTATCTTGTGACTCTGCAGGAATGGGGGACTTACTGTAAACCTGTGATTGATGATTATCAGTATTTGCAAGGAGAAAAAAGAGGGGAGACAATCAAGCGTAAAGTAATAAAAGAAGCAATTTCTGAATGTGAAGAAGAGTTAAGCTCAATAAATCTTAAAATTAGCTCAAATTCGGAGATCATTATGAACGAGTTTAACAAGCATCCAAATTCAAAAAATGAAATTGTTCAACTCATTACGGTAGTTAAAAAAATAATTAATGCAAGTAGGAATGTTTTAGAAATTGAATTGGAGCAGGAATTACAGGAAAAGGCTGTTGTATGGAACTAAGAATTAATAAAATAAAAGAGGTTGGAGAAGAAGTGAAAGCCATTTTGAATGATGTTGAAATTAGAGCAGTATTATCTAAAAGTGTTATATCTGCCTATAGTGATTTTGAATCAGAATATGAAAATGGTTATTTACATAAAGTCTCATCTAAATTAGAAAATGCCTTAAATGTATATCTAGACGAGAGTTTAGATGCAGAAACAAAGTTAGTTTCAAAGATAGAATCGTATTTATCAAATCTTCCTTTACCTAAAGGTATTGATGTGGATAGAGCAGCTAATTTTAAAAATGATTTAGCAAAATTAGGTTTGGAGACTCTGCGGGTAGAGTTAAAGGTTTTTAATATCAATCAAGAAATTAGATCCATTAAAAGTAAAAATCAACTCGACGAGAAGCAGTTAGCTAATAAAATTTTAAATTATGCAGAAGATTTAAAAAGAAATATTGAATTTAATAAGACAAATCACGAAGATGTTAAAATTGCTTTGTCAAACAACAGTTTAGAAGGGCTTGACAAGGCCGCTAAAATCATTAACCCTAATGCCAAAAACTATAACGAAAATCTAGATCAAGAAATTGAGGATTTTCTGAATGGAGGCGACTTAATATTATAAATTATGAGTGAAGTAAATTTTGGATTAACAATGAAAACTGCTTGGAAAGGTTTTCTATTAGGTAAAGATTACACTGATTATAGACGATTTGAAAAAGTCCATCATAGTTTTGAAGACATAAGGGTTCGTCTTTACAAATACAATTATAGATTATTTGTGTTATTGGTATTTGCTGGCTTTTTCTTTTCTATGAGCTTCAAAATTTTAATTTTTAGCTTGCTATGGTATAAGCCTGTTTGTCACGCTCTCCATTTAAAAAATAGAGTTAAACGCTTCAATATAGAAAAGTTTAAAAGTTATAAAGGTTTAGAATAACTAATATGTGCAAATCAATTAAAAAAACAATATTTTTTATAAGTATACCTCTAGTACTTTCGTCTTGCTTAGATCATTTGCTTGAACCAAATAAAGTTGAAAGCAATGTCGTAAGTGCTGATGATAAAAATAATAAAAAGTCAATTGAAGTTGACGACAGGACTGTTCCGGTAGAGAAAAATAGTTTTGGTAGATACCCAATTACCTCACAAAGATTGCTTACGTCTCACGAATTACAAAACAGTGAGTACTCATCATCTGACTTATCCGTTATGCGTAATGAGATTTTTGCACGGCATGGGTATAAGTTTGTAGCAGGTGGTGAGATGGATCAATATTTTAAAAACCAAAATTGGTATCAACCGAAGTATAATGATGTTAGTTCTTTATTATCTAAGGTGGAACAACATAATGTTGATCTGATTTTAGAAGTTATTGAGGCTATTAATAATACTGATTCCATTCAAGACGATATTCCTCAATTGGAAGATGAAGCTGGAGGTTACGGAGATGTTTTAGTCGAAAACTTAAGGCTCAGAGATAAACCTGCTCTAGATGGAGGAACTGTTGCATTATTAAAGAAGGGTTCATTTGTTAATGTTAAGGAGGAAAGTACTTTCAGAACAACAATAGAATTAGATGGTCGAGAGATAAATGATGTATGGTTTAAAATTATTTCAGAGGAAGGAGAGATTGGCTGGGTTCATGGCTGTTGTATCGATGTAACATGGCCTTAAAAACCAGTTTTGTTTCGGATCGATCAAACCAAATTTTAAAATCACATTTTTATTTTTGAAAAATCAAACCCCAAAGCATCCAGCTTTGGGGTTTGATAAACTTAAGCTTTAGTAGCCTTCGCTATAGCATAACCAATGCAAGCTACGCCTGCGCCAAGAGCAATCGGTATCGCAAAAGCAATCCCTGCAGAAACAGCGATTAGGGCGCCAACGCCGGCGCCTGCGGCACCAATGGCTGCAACTATTCCTGTTACGGTTGTTTTTTCATCTTTCATAAATGTGTGGTTTTAAAGTTTTCTCTCCTTATTTTTTGATTGGTCTTTGAGATGAAACCAATATGAATTAGACATCTAAAGTCCTCAGTATACCAATGAAAGCCAAAGTGAAACCTACTGTAATAAGTGCGACTGTAATTTCATCTTTGCAGAAATCATCTTCGCCACCTTTATTGTAAGGCATATCATATGGTGATATGTTGCTTAATTGATCCAATTGTGATTTTTTTAAATCCATAAGGCATTGTTTTTTATTGTTTGAAACAAAGTTAATCTGTAGCTTTCCCAGATAATGGGAAAGTAAAAAAATCAATAATTATGAGTAAAGACATTCGGCGGTATTTAGTTTTTTTGGAGCTCTTGTCACAGGATGGTGGCTTGGTAACTTGGGAGCAAATAGAAACTGCGCTGAAAAGGGAAGGCTTAAATTTTTCGACCTCTTCCTTAAATAGAGATTATAAATTTTTGGTTGACCTTGGATTTAAAATTCACAACGTCAAAACCAAAGGTTATAAGTTAGAGGTAGAAAACACAGAAGAATTTTCTTTCTTAACCAATCTCTTCAAACGGATTGCCTTATCAAACTTGCTCAATAAAAGCGTCACTTTAGAGAAAGAGACCCATAAATATCTGTCCTTGGATGAAACCAGTTTGGTTAAGAATTTCCAATATTTTGATGTTATTTTGGAAGCGATAAAAAACCGAAAAGAAATTAGTTTTCAGCACCAGTTTTTATCATACCTATAGAAAAGATCCCAAGACTCATGCTATAAAACCGCATTTACTTAAAGAATATCAAAACAGATGGTATGTCGTAGGAGAAAATGATCAAGGTTTTCGGGTGTTTGGTCTCGATAGACTCGCAGATTTAAAAGTTTTAGATAAGCCATCTTTTAAAAACAAAACGGAAGAAGCTAACAAAAAACTATCTCATACTATTGGTTTAAATTTTAGTGATCATAAACCGACACGCATGGTTCTGCGTTTTCATGCCAGCCAGAAGCCTTATTTGGAATCCTTGAAGCTGCACCGCTCACAAGAAGAGGTCGCCGATGGTTTAGACGGCTTTTACACCATTAAATTATTTGTGAGCTACAATTTTGAGCTGAAGCAGCAATTGTTGAAATATGGAAGCTTGGTGGAGGTTTTAGAGCCTGATTTTGTAAGAAATGATATCATGACGGAATTAGAAAATGCGTTTAAGGCATATAGTCATGGCTTAGTTAAACCAATTCACGGCATAAAGTGACATTCAGCTGTCAAGCAATTTGACGGACTTGACCGTGCAGTGATCTGGTTGGCTTTTTGTAATAAATTGAAAGTATGTTGGAATTGCAGAGGGTAGCCAATTCCATTTCGTTTTTCTATCTGGGTAATTTTTTGGAAATATTTTTCGGCCGAAACCTTCATGCGTCCTGCACGGCAAGTAATATGGAAAGGGGTTTAACACAATTTACAGCCAATGAATAGTACTCTCAAATAGGCGTTAAATGAACATTGGGTCAATTTGTACCACAATAACAACTACTTTTTTGCAGTGTTTATACAGCCATCTATATAACCAGCTTTAGAATAAGTCAAAAACCTAAAGAAGCTCCTCTTTGATGCTTAGAAAGTGGCAGGATAAAGGCAGGATAAAGGCAGGGTAAAGGCACGTTAATGCCATAGATGTTAAATGTAATTTGTGGCTTATAAAGAAGCCTATCAACGCCTATAAATTCTTCCTCTATAGACTGACCAAATTATATGCGTAATTTGTAATTTGTGCTCCTCCCCAACAATATTCCTTGATCCGTTATTTATGAAAATAAAAAAAGGCTCCAACATTTCTGTTGAAGCCTTTCGTACTCAAGGTGGGAATCGAACCCACACGTCTCGCGACATTGGATTTTGAATCCAACGTGTCTACCAATTCCACCACTTGAGCATGTATTCGGTAATAAGACTGCAAAACTATAAAATATTTTTCTACAAACAACTAAAATATCTCACTTTTATACTTTTTCTGTCCAAATAAATGTTTAAATTTGCAGCCTGTTAAATAAAACGAGCATTAATTCGTTATAAAACAATCTTTTACCGATGCCTAACTTTGTTCCAGAAGCCAAAATTTTTGCATGCTCACAGAGCACAGAACTTGCTGAGAAAATAGCAAAGACCTTTGGTGTGTCTTTGGGAAATGTCATTACCTCCACGTATAGTGATGGTGAGTTTCAGCCTTCTTACGAAGAGTCCATCAGAGGGACGCGTATTTTTATCATTGGATCAACACATCCTGGCCCTGAACATTTGATGGAAATGTTATTGATGATTGATGCTGCAAAGCGTGCTTCAGCGAGACATATTACTGCAGTGCTACCTTATTTTGGTTGGGCAAGACAGGATAGAAAAGATAAGCCAAGAGTGCCGATTGCTGCTAAATTAGTAGCGAAAATGCTGGAAGCAGCTGGAGCAACCCGTATTATCACTATGGATTTACATGCGGATCAAATTCAGGGGTTCTTTGAAAAACCAGTAGATCATTTATTTGCATCTACCGTGTTTTTACCTTATTTGAGAAGTTTGAATCTCGAAAACTTGACCATTGCTTCTCCTGATATGGGCGGTTCTAAAAGAGCCTATGCCTATTCAAGAGCTATGGAAAGTGATGTCGTGATTTGCTACAAGCAACGTGAAAAAGCCAATGTCATTTCACATATGGAATTGATTGGCGATGTCAAAGGTAAAAACGTGGTTTTGGTAGATGATATGGTGGATACCGCCGGAACATTGACCGCTGCTGCCGATTTGATGATGGAACGTGGCGCCTTGAGCGTTAGAGCTATTTGTACGCACCCTATTTTATCGGGGAATGCTTATGAACGCTTGGAAAACTCAAAATTGCAAGAACTAATCGTTACCGATTCAATTCCTTTAAAACAAAAAAGCGATAAGATTAGAGTTCTCAGCTGTGCTGAGTTATTTGCTGAGGTAATGCACAACGTACATTACAATAAATCGATCAGCTCTAAGTTTTTAATGTAGTAGTCCCATCCCGACCTTCCCAAAGGAAAGGAGAGAGTGGGATTAACAATAATAAATAATAGTAATAATTAATAAATAATTTTCAAAAATGAAATCAATTACAATCAATGGATCTCCAAGAGAAAGCGTAGGCAAGAAAGCAACAAAAGCCTTACGTAATGCTGGCCAGGTTCCTTGCGTACTATACGGAGGAGACAAAGCAGTGCATTTCTCAGCACCTGAATTGGCTTTTTCTAAACTGGTTTATACGCCAAATGCGCATACAGTTGTGATTGCCTTAGAAAACGGAGCGTCGCTTAATGCAATTATGCAAGACATCCAATTTCACCCAGTAACAGACAGAATCTTACACATAGATTTCTATCAGTTATTTGACGATAAAGAAATTACTATGGAAATCCCTGTTAATTTCATCGGATCTTCTAGAGGAGTATTAAATGGTGGTGTGTTACGTAAAAACCAACGTCACCTTAAAGTAAAAGCAATTCCTGCAAACTTACCTGATTTTATTGAGGTTGATATTACACCTTTAAGAATTGGAAGTAAAATGTATATTACTGAATTGCCTAATCCAGACTTTACATTCTTGCACCCAGACAATACTGTAGTTTGTCAAGTGAGACGTTCTAGAGCAAGTGTTGCTGAATTTGATTCAGAGGAAGAAGAAGAACTAGAAGGAGGAGCGGAAGCAGCTGCAGAAGCAACTTCAGAAGGTCAAGAGTAAATCTTGCTTCACCATATATTTTAAAGCATTCTGTGTATTCAGGATGCTTTTTTTTATTAATGAAACTCAGTTTTGATAAGTTGTAAAGCGACGCAGTCAAAAAAGATAGTTCCACTCATCCGCTTTTTCTTGAAATCTCAACTTTCTAGGTCTAAGGTTTGCACTGGGGTTTAATTCCTTTTATTTTTGCCCTGCACCAAATCATTTGTGAGGATAATTCTTATATTTTCAAAGAAATCATTGTTATTTCGCTTTAAGAAATGCCATAAAATATTTCGTGTATGCTGAGGTTTTTAAACTCTCTTTTTAAATTTTCAAAAAACTCAACGCTGGTTGAAGAAGACATTATGAAAAAATATCTCATTGTAGGTTTAGGTAATATTGGTAGTGAATATGCCAATACCCGACATAATATTGGTTTTAAAATCTTAGATCATTTAGCGAAAAAGGAAGATTTAAGTTTTGAAACCCAGAAACTAGCAGACGTCACGGTCTATAAATTTAAAGGGCGACAGTTTATTTTAATAAAACCCAATACCTATATGAATTTGAGTGGGAAGGCCATCCAATACTGGATGACCAAAGAGAATATTCCTCTCGAAAACTTATTGGTCATTACCGATGATTTTAATTTGCCTTTTGGAACCATTCGTCTAAAAACGAAAGGCAGTGACGGTGGCCACAACGGATTAAAGGATACACAGGATAAATTGCAAACCACCAACTACAATCGTTTCAGATTTGGGATCAGTGACGCTTTTAGTAAGGGCAGGCAAGTAGATTATGTTTTGGGAGAATGGACGCCTGAAGAAGAATCAAAATTGGATGAACGTCTGGATAAATCCATTGAGCTTATAAAATCATTTGGAACGGCGGGTATCAATATTACCATGAATACGTTTAATGGGCAATAACTGGATTTTATCTACCAGTTTTTGATGTGAGATATAATAAGTTGTGGTGCATATTTATTCTATCATAGAATCTAATCGTCTATAATTATTTTAAAAACTTTAATGTTTAAGAAATATTAAAGTCAGTTCTTTGCATACGAACTATACAGATCATGAAACTTCAACTCGTACTAATATTATTGTGCTTTTCAGTCTTTTCAGTTATTTATGCACAAGAAACGGATGCTCCCAAGTTTGGAAACGGGCTCATTAATCTCAAGGGAAAAGATAGTACCTGGGCAATGAAAGTCGGATTTCAACTCCAATTTCAAGGCATGGCACAATGGGAGGAACAGAACAGCAGTTTTTCGGATGTAGAATCTAATTTTTTGATCCGAAGAGCCCGCCTAAAATTGGATGGATTTGCCTACTCGCCCAAATTAACTTATAAAATAGCACTCGGACTTTCTAATAGAGATATGTCTGGAGCTTCCGTATATACCTCCAATGCGCCTCGCTATATTTTGGATGCGGTCATGAAATGGAATTTTTATGACAACTTCGAATTGTGGTTTGGTCAAACTAAACTTCCAGGCAATAGGGAGCATGTCATTTCATCAACTAATCTTCAGTTTGTTGATCGCTCACTATTAGATAGTAATTTTACGATTGATAGAGATCTTGGAATTCAATTAAGACATCATTTTAAGTTTTCTGAGAAGTTTATTGTTAAGGAAGCTTTTGCTTTATCTCAAGGTGAAGGCCGAAATGTTACAACTGGTAATCTCGGCGGTTTTCAATATACCTCTCAACTTGAAGTGCTTCCATTTGGTGAATTTACTAAAAAAGGTGATTATGTTGGTGGTGATGTCTATAGAGAAAGCACTCCAAAGCTGGCTTTAGCTATTAGTTATGACTTCAATAACGATGCGGTTAAAACGCGGAGTAATCAAGGTGCTTATATGGTTACGGATACCGGTCTTCATAAAAGTAATATTTCTACTTTGGTCGTGGATGCCATGTTTAAGTACCAAGGACTCTCTTTTATGAGCGAATATGCTCACAGAACCGCTTCTGATCCATTCGCTAAAAATTCTGATGGTTCGCTTACAGGAGATGAGGTTAATATAGGAAAAGGGCTGAATCTTCAGGCAGGTTACCTATTTGTAAACAATTGGGAAGTTTCAGCAAGATTTACCAACATCGCATTTGACCAAGTTATTACGGGAAGAGATCTTGAAAACCAGTACACCTTAGGGGTTTCGAGATATATTTTAGGCCATAAATTGAAAGTTCAAACCGATATGAGCTATTTAGCGATGAATACATCAAGCGATCAACTCATGTGGCGACTGCAATTTGCCATCGATTTTTAAAAAATTAACATTGAGGTAACATTGCTCTTGAAAACTGTAAGGATATTTGCAAACTAGTTTAAACTAACTTATGGATAATATTTATTTTTACATGATGATTGCCTTGGCCATTTTAGCGGTTGCTGATTTGGTGGTTGGGGTGAGCAATGATGCGGTAAACTTTTTGAATTCAGCCATGGGTTCAAAAGCGGTTTCATACCGAACGTTGATGATTGTGGCCAGTTTTGGAATTGGAATTGGCGCGATATTTTCGAGTGGCATGATGGAAATTGCTCGTAATGGTATTTTTCTTCCTGAACATTTTATGTTCAATGAAATCATGATTATTTTTATGGCGGTCATGATTACAGATATCTTACTGTTGGATCTCTTTAACACCATTGGACTGCCAACTTCTACCACGGTTTCTATTGTCTTCGAATTACTTGGAGCGGCTGTTGCGATGACCCTGATTAAACTCAGTCATAATGGCGATAGTTATTCAGCGGTATTCGACTATATCAATACAGACAAAGTATCGGAAATCATGTTTGGAATATTACTTTCTGTGGTTATAGCGTTCTCTATTGGGGCACTTGTGCAATGGGTTGCAAGGTTATTGCTTTCTTACGATTTTGAAAAAAAAGCCAATTGGGTAGGTGCTTTATTTGGTGGTTTCGCTTTGACATCCATGACTTATTTCATCTTTCTAAAAGGTATTGGTGGCACTAGCTTTGCTGATCAAACTTTCGATATTTTTGGAGGGACGACCATAAAGGTGTTTTTAGAGGGTCAAGCAGAGTATATCATAGTAATCAGCTTCGTTTTTTGGACGATATTGTCGTACGCTGCAATGGAGTTTTTGAAGACGAATATTTATAAATTAGTTATTTTGGTTGGTACTTTTGCATTGGCCTTAGCTTTTGCAGGAAATGATTTAGTTAACTTTATTGGGCCTTCTATGGCTGCATTTCAGGCCTATTCTGATTTTATGAGTCCGGCGGTGAATACGCTGGGGCTTTCTGCTTCAGAATTTTCGATGACAAGCTTGGGTAAATCAGCTTCAACGCCTACATTATTTTTGTTCATAGCAGGTGTTGTGATGATATTGACGCTTTGGTTTTCTGCGAAAGCTAAAAATGTGATGAAAACAGAAATCGATCTTTCGAGCCAAGGAGATACTAAAGAACGCTTTGAGCCTAACTTTTTGTCAAGAACTTTCGTTAGGCTAGCAATCGGAGTGTCGCAAGCAGCCTCCTATGTGTTACCAAAGTCATGGGAAGAGAAGATTGATAAACGATTTGAGATCCCTGTAATTCAATTGCCGAGAGATAAAGTACACGAATTGCCATCTTTTGACTTGGTAAGAGCCGCTGTAAATCTTATGGTTGCCGGTGTATTGATTGCTGTTGCAACGTCTTGGAAATTGCCGTTGTCCACAACATACGTAACATTCATGGTCGCGATGGGGTCATCATTAGCGGATAGGGCTTGGGGAGCAGAAAGTGCTGTTTATAGAGTTGCGGGTGTGCTCAATGTTATTGGTGGTTGGTTTTTCACCGCATTCAGTGCATTTTTGGCAGCAGCATTAGTGGCTTATTTGCTGAATTTGAATATCACGGTCATGTTCCCGATTTTATTAGTAGTAGCTTTAGGTTTACTCATCAGAAGTTCCATTTCCTTTAACGAAAAAGTGAAGGAGAACAAAGCTGAAGATCGTTTGAATAAAACAGAAAGCAGCTCTGTACAAGGCGTGATTCATGAAAGTGCAAAAAATATTTCCAATGTCATTAAACGCGGTAACAGAATTTACACTAACTCTATTAATGGGTTGGCTCTGCAAGACCTTTCGTTATTAAAGAAGAATAAGAGGCAGGTTAAGAAACTATCGGATGAAGTTGACGAATTGCGTGACAATATCTTTTACTTTATCAAGAATTTAGATGATTCGAGTGTTAGCGCCAGTAACTTTTATATCAATATTTTAGGGTATTTGCAGGATATGACGCAGTCTTTAGAATACATTTCTAAAGTAAGCCATAAACACGTCCACAACAACCATAAAAAATTAAAGTTTAGTCAAATAAAGGAGCTAAAGGAAGTCGACGCGCGTTTTGAGCGTTTCTTTGAAAACACAAAAAATGCCTTTGAATCCCTGTCCTTTGACGAGATTGGTATCATTTTAGGTAGAAAAGCGGAAATTATAAGCCTTGTTACGGATAAAATCCAAAAACAAGTGGAGCGTACACGTTCAGAGGAATCGAGTCCTAAAAACACTACGCTATATTTTGGAATCTTACTAGAAACCAAAGATTTGTTAACCGCTACCATGAATTTATTGGAAGAGTATCATAAGGCCCATGACAGTTCGGTAAGGCCTGCACAGGCTCCGGATAAGCCTAAGAAGTAGGTTGCTTTTAACTTTTATAAACCCAAACACCCTTAGTTGACTTTTTGTCCGCTAAGGGTGTTTTTTTTATTGGATGGTTCTGTCGGTAATTTAGACAGGCTCAATGTTCGAGGAGGAGAAGACGAATCTGTAACTAAACCTTAAAATATATCTAAACCATAAACTTCCTTCCCTTATTTCAAGGGAAGGTCGATTTAAGCCCAGAAAAAGGCTTAAAGACGGAAGGGTTATTAATCACAAAACCTCTCAGGTTCTAAATACCCGAGAGGTGTGATAATTTAAAATCAAACTGAAAACCATTTCATCTTCTGCTTATATGTTGAAGCAGAGGTCATTCCTCCTTTAGAATGAGGGGAAATTAGATTTTAACTCAACAAGAAGCATAATGATCAAAGTGGGTATGAATCATAAGCCCAAAAGGCAAACAAATCATTTAATTTTAAATAAGGATTACTAAGTCAAGAATTCTAAGTCAAAATAGGATAAACTACGCTTAGAAGAAGCAAATCAGATTATGTAAAACATTTATCAAATCATTGTTGTCCGATTAAAGTTGCGTTGATCTTCTAAAAATAGTGATCAATAAGTTCTTTCAACGTTTTTGATCCTCATCTCCTTCATTTCTCGGTTTTTGAAAACTATTTCTAAAACATCATAATCCATTCTAATTATGAATTTCACAGCCCATATTTTCAATTAATTACGTGTTTAGTCTTTGTTCTTGGTTCTATCAGCGGAGCGGTCTTAATTCTTTTATGGACCATAGTGTTATCAAAAAGATAAGGGCTAAATGAACACTGCCATTTAGCCCTTTTAATGCTATAATTTGACCTTATTCTGCCAACTCTTGATCCAAGTCCCTATTGACAGATTTTATTTTTACTCGCAGCCACATTTTAAACTTAGTGACTAAGAAAAATAAGATTGGTACGACGATCAATGTAAGGAATGTTGCAACCAGCAATCCGTATATCACAGTCCATGCCAAAGGTCCCCAAAAGACCACGTTATCTCCGCCCATGTAAATATCGGCGTCAAAGTCTTTGAACAGTGAAAAGAAGTTAATATTCAGGCCAATAGCCAAAGGCACCAATCCTAAAATGGTGGTAATGGCGGTTAATAAAACAGGACGTAAACGTGCTTTACCCGCTCTTACAATGCTTTCGTAAAGATCTTCAACTTCTAAATAATCATCTTTTTCAAGGTTGAGTTCATATTTTTTTCGTTCAATGAGTAATTCGGCATAATCTAAAAGGACCACCCCATTATTGACCACAATTCCGGCTAAGGCAATAATTCCTACCATAGTCATCATAATCACAAAGGCGCTTCCTGTAATAACAATCCCTCCAAATACACCAATAAAGCTTAAAAAGATGGCCAACATAATGATTGCTGGTTTTGAAATCGAGTTAAATTGGAATATAAGAATGAAAAATATCAATCCAAGACCTGCTGCAAAAGCACCCAACAGGAATGTCATTTGCTTTTGTTGCTCCTCAATTTGTCCGGTGTAATCCACTTTAATCTTATCAGGCATGCCTTTATAGCTTTTCATTTCATTTTGAATTTGAGCTACAATAGCACCTGCATCGGTATATCCCGGAGCTAATGCCGAATATAAGGTAACCACACGATTGGTGCCCTTGTGTTTTATCGCACTAAAACCAGAGGTGTTCTCATATTTGATGAGGGTTGATAAAGGGATGTTCTTAATCTGTCCTTTATTATCTCTAAAAGTTATGTTTTGGTTGAAGAGCGCACTGGTATTATAGCGGTTGGCTTCATTAAAACGCACGTAAATATCAAAATTATCGCCGCCTTCTTTATAGATGCCCGCTTTGGCTCCAAAGATGGAATTACGCAATTGCTGCCCAATCTGAGAGGCGCTAACGCCAAGTTCGCCAGCCTTTTCGCGATCAATCGTCACGCGCATGGTTGGCTTATCCTTATTGACATCAATTTTAAGTTCATCTATACCCGCGATGTTTTTCGCGTTGATGAATTCCCTCATATTTTCGGCTGTGGAAATCAATTCGTTATAATCTTCGCCTTGAATTTCGATGTTAATAGGCGCGCCAACCGGTGGCCCATTGGCATCTTTTTCCACCGAAATCAAAACACCAGGATAAATGCCCACCAAGGCTTCCTGAACTTTTTGACGCAACAATTCACTGTCAGCACCTTTTCGGTATTTATACTCGCGCATAGAGGCGGTTATCTTTGCTTTATGAGGCATTTCAGCAGCTGAACCCATATCGGCCTGCGGGTCGCCAGCACCTTCACCAACTTGGGAGACGGCACTTTCTACCATAAAGTTATAATCACCTTCCTTATATTGGTTATCATTCAAAACCGCGTAAACACGTTTTTCAATCTGTTTTGTGATGGCATTTGTTTTTTCTATAGCCGTACCTTGCGGATATTCAATGTAGACAATGATTTGATTCGGTTTATTGTCAGGGAAAAACTCCACTTTGGTGCGTTTTGAAGATAAAGAAGCGCCAAAACCCACAAAGGCCAAAATCAACAAGGCTAGAGTTCCGAGACTTAAAATGTAAGGCATTCTTCCCGAAAGTGAGCGACGCAATTGGCGTTCATACCAGTTTTCTAATTTAACAAGGGAACTGTTTTGAAAGTTGTTGGCCCATTTTCTTAGGAAAAAACGATATACCCAAAGCATGATCGCCGTAAATATCATTAAGGTGCCAAGGGCACGATATTCTCCAGCTGTAAAAAACACGATCAAGCCGATAATTACCATCACACTTGTAGTGATAATAATGCGTTTTAAAGGCATGTTTTTATCTTCAATACTCATGAATTGTGAGACCAAAACAGAGTTGAAAAATATAGCAACAAATAATGACGAACCTAGAACTACCGATAAAGTAATTGGTAAAATCATCATGAATTCGCCCATGATCCCTGGCCATAATCCTAAGGGAATAAAGGCTGCCACGGTTGTAGCTGTTGAGATAATGATAGGAAAGGCGATTTCTCCAATCCCTTTTTTAGCAGCTTCTAATCGGCTCATGCCTTCTTCATCCATCAAGCGATAGACGTTTTCAACCACGACAATCCCGTTATCCACCAACATTCCGAGACCCATAATCAACCCAAAAAGCACCATGGTATTCAAACTATGGCCTAATAAATTTAAGATCATTAAGGACATGAACATCGACATCGGAATCGCAAATCCGACGAAAATCGCATTCTTAAATCCTAAAAAGAACATCAAGACGGTAACCACCAAGATGACTCCAAAAATGATGTTGTTGACTAAATCATCTACCTGAGCTATAGTGACGGAAGATTGGTCATTGGCAATCGTGATTTTTAGATCTTGTGGGAAAACTTCCGTCTTCGCATGCTCTATAATGGCCCTCACTTGCTCAACCGCATCGACCATGTTTTTTCCTGCACGTTTTTTAACGTCCAACATGACGACCGGCTGTCCGAATTCGCGGGCGAATGTTGTTTTGTCTTCTTCTTGAAAAGTAACGGTGGCAACATCTTTAAGGTAAATGGCCTTGCCATCCTCTGATTTTACTACAAAATCCTCCAATTGTTTTGGCGAGTCAATTTCGCCTAAAACACGAATCGTACGTCGTTGTCCACTTGAAATTAAATTTCCTGCAGACATGGTCACGTTACCACTTTTTATGGCTCCTATGATGTCATTAAAGGTCACTTGGGAGGCCATCATTTTATAGATGTCTACCGCAATTTCTACTTCCTTATCTTGAGCGCCACGAATGTCGGCTTTTTTAATTTCTTGAATGTCTTCAATTTCATCTTGAAGGTATTCGGCAAATTCTTTTAGTTTTTCGACGGTATAATCTCCTGAAATATTGATGTTAAGAATTGGCATTTCTTCTGAAAGACTCATTTCAAAAACATTGGGGTCAACTTTAGCATCATTAAATGTTGGCCAGTCTTCACTAGAAATTTCACTGTCTATCTCATCCTTTACTTTCTGTTTGGCTTGTTCTACGGTAATATTTTCATCAAATTCAACGACCACCATAGAAAAGTCTTCTTGAGAAGTTGAGGTGATTTTTACCACGTTGCTCAAGGTCTTTAACTTATCTTCAAGAGGATCCGTAATGAGTTTTTCAATATCTTCTGCGGTGTTTCCAGGGAAAATGGAGCTCACAAAAATTTTCGTGATATTAACTTCTGGGAAACTCTCCCGAGGCATTTTGAAAAAGGCAGAAATCCCTAAATAAAAGATCACGACAATAAGGACGTACATGGTCGTTTTATTGGTGATGGCCCATGAAGACAAGCCAAATTCCTTGTCCACTTGTTTTTTCTTCTTAGTCATTCTTATTGTTGTCAATGATTAGTACTTCCACGGTTTGTCCGTCTTTTACACTTCTGGCGCCTTCTTGAATTAATTCGACATTATCCGTGATGCCTTCTAAAACTTCAATATTATCGCCTTGTGTACGTCCAGTTTTGATGATCACTCTGGAAGCCGTGCCTTGATTTTTGGCGTTTTTATCCTTCACAACATACACATATTGTTCTCCTTCGGCGTTTTCAGAAATGATGCTTTGCGGAATCATTATGGCATTCTCATTGGTGTAATCGTTAATTTTAAGACGTGCGGTAAGATTTGGTTTTAGGTCTTTCTCTTTGTTAGGAATGGCCACTTCTGCTCTAAATGTTCGGTTGGTAGGATTGATCACATGACTGGTTTGACGCACTTTAGCGGTAAAAGTTTTGCCTAGCACAGGGAAATTGACCTCTACATTTTTCCCTTCCGTAATATTGTTGATATAACGCTCCGGAACTTCAGTTTCAATATACATATTATCCAAGTTCACGATACGCATTAACTGCGTTTGACCTGCTGCAACAACGCTACCTTGTTCAGTGATCACAGCGTCAATAGTTCCTGAAAAAGGAGCTTTGACAATCGTTTTGGCTATTTGTTGCTGTATTTGATTGACTGCTTCCTGTTGCGCTTGGTACGTCGATTTGGCCTGAAGAAACTGAATTTCACTACCAATTTTTTCATCCCATAATCTTTTTTGACGCTCAAAGGTTGTTTGGGCCAGATCGGATTGAATTTGTTGTTGTGCCAATTGTTGACTCAAGCCACCATCATCAATTCTAGCTAAGGTTTGTCCTTTGCTCACTTGCTGTCCTTCTTTCACATACATATTGGTAAGAATTCCATTGTACTCCGGTGTCAAGGTCATTAAGTTTTTGGTGGTGACATTCCCTTGCAGTTCCAATTTGTGATTGAATTCTTCTGTTTTCGCCTTAAAGGTTGTAATCAGTGGAATGTTTTTGGTCGTGTCCAAAACGGAGATTTTGTCATCAAGCATTTTGATTTTATCATTAAGGGCTTGTTGTTCATCCACCAATTCAGCTCTTTTTTTTCTGATGATTTCAAGATTATTGCTTTCCAAAGCCTTTTCAACGGTGTTTTTTTTGTCTTCACCACAGGAGGTAAAGAGAATGCTTAGGGTTAAGATGACGAGTATGTGTTTCATAGTTTATTGGTTTAATGGGTGTAATGGTGCCGAGGCTAAAAAGATATTGTTTGTTGTTATAAGTTATTTGCGATTCTTTTTATTCCGTTTTTAATAAGAGCGACATAAAGTTGAGAAGCATCCCTAATTTGCAACTTGATAATTTCAAGTAGGTTAGAACTTGTGCTGTATGGACATCATTTAATGCCTCAACTGATTTAATTTCTAATATGACTTTGTTTTCTATGATCAAATCTACTCTATAGCCAACCTCTAGTTTTACATCTTCATATATCAGCGGTAATGGCTTTTGTTTTTCAACCAGAACTCCAGCCTTTCTTAGTTCATAAAACATACAAGCTTCATACGAACTTTCGAGAAGTCCAGGACCCAATGCTCTATGTACTTTCATGGCGCAGTCAAAGACTATTTTAGATATTTCGTTTTCTGTCATTTTTATTTTTTAAACGCAAGGTGCGCAAGGTTTTTTTGCAAAGGTCGCAAGGCGTTGCGCTTTATTCTATCTTACTTTTAGAGTTCTTTTTGTCTTTTCGGTTTTTTTTAATGTATCGGTCGTAAGGTTTTGTTGCAATGGTCACAAGGTTTTTGTTTTTTCCTTGCGTGCTTTGCGCAGTCTTTTGCGTCCTTGCGGTTAGTTAGTTACCACATTCAAAGCCGTCTCCAAATCCGCTTTAGCTTTAATTACATTCAACATCGCTTGTAAAAATTCCTGTTGTGCGGAGTAAAGCTGAATTTGTGCCTGACGCAAATCAAAACTTGAAGAAATACCTTCAAAAAACTTGGTCTGGTTTTTTGTTTCGATGCGCTCCGCTAGTTTTAGACTTTGCTTTTTGTTATCGTAATCTTCTATGGCAAATCGATAATCACTTTTCGCGGAAGCAATTTCCAAGGCGATGGTTTGCTCTTTTTCTGTAAGATCAGTTTTGGCCTTTTCCAAATTAATCTGTGCACGTTGCGTGGCTGCACTGCGCATTCCGGAACTGAAAATAGGGATATTTAAACCGACTCCAAATAAGGAGGATCCAAACCAGTCTTGATCCTTGTGTGCAAAGCTAAAAGTATCACTGAAGGCCGAATAACCACCATTGATAAAAGCATTCAGCGTTGGCAAGGCTTTGCTTTTTTCTAACTTTAACATAAGTTCTTTGGTCATTTTATCATTTTCTGCAATTTGATAATCGATGGTTTTTTCAACATTAGCTTCTGTTTCCAACAAGCCTAAAGAAATGTTTTCTTCAGTTAAACGCTCTAAGTCGTCGGTTAAAAGGGTTTTACGATTGATGTTCAGACCAAGCGTCATATTAAGCATTTGGTAAGCCAGAGTTTTCATGCGGTTCACATTGTTCAAATTGCTTTCAATACCAGCAAGTGTAATCTGTAATTGTTCTACACTTTCTTCTTCGCCCAATCCGTTTTCAACAATTTTTGTGGTTTCGATGAGGTTTTTTTGAAGGACTTCTAAGTTTCTTTGTAAGATTCGTACGCTTTCTTCTGCTAACAACACATTGCCATAGGCGTTGATGACTGCTTTTCGGACTTCTAGATCTGTTTTAGTCTTAGCGTTTTTTGAGATTTCCAGAAACACTTTCGCCGCTTGCAATCCGACAATATATGAGCCATCAAATACTTTTTGAGTTAAAGTGGCCGTCGCGTACATGTTTTGTTTGGTACCAAAAACCACTTCAGCAAATTCACCAGAGTTGCCGCCAAAAAACTCAGCAGGTAATAATTGTACTTGTTGTTTTATAAAATTTTGGTAATCCACTGTGGCACTTAATTGTGGCAATCCGGTAGCTGTAGTTTCCCATTTTTGTGCTTTTGCTGCGTCAATATCGCGTTGTGCGTTGATGGCATTGCGATTGTTTTGAAGTGCAAAATCAATAGCTTCCTGTAAGCTGAAATTTGTAGGTGCTTCCTGTGAAACCCCAAGAAAAGGCGATAGCGTCAATAAAATTATATAAAACTTGTTTTTCATTAGATTTATGATTGATTGTTGATTCTTATTAAAACTTCCAGACCCTTTGGCGTACAAATGCCTCTGACGTGATATTCCAGATAATGATCCATTAAGGAGTTCATCGAAAAATTGATCAACGGGAACAGTTGCTTGTCCTTTAAGGCCATAATGCAGGTAAAATAAATTTTGGAAATAAATTCAATTTGTATATTGTCTCTGTATAGACCAAGAGTGATCCCACGGTTAAGGTTGTCTGCCACACAATCTTCCATCAAACCGTATTGTTTAGACCTTAGGGAATTGAAAATTTTTGGATAATATTTTTGTAATTGATGATAGGGAGATGACTTTTCGTCTTTTAAATGTTCCATAACAAGCTTTTTTATGTCGTAAATTTCTTCAATGGGATCTTTCTCCAAGTGACAAATTTCATCAATACCCTGTGCAATAAGCTCAAACATTTCTAAAGTTGTGGCTTCTACAAGTTTGGTTTTGTTTTCGAAATGGACGTATATAGTTTTCTTTGATATGCCCAATTCATTGGCAATATCATCCATTGTAACGCTTTTGAAGCCAAGTGTTAGGAATAATTCCGTGGCCTTATTTATAATGTTTTCTCTCATAATATGTAGCAAATGTACAATAGGAAACTTTAAAAACAAAAATAGTTTCCAGGGTTTAATAATTTTTTAATGTTGAACTCATTGGCTTCGTTTCTTAAATGAATTTGCTTTATTTTTGCGGCATGCAAAACATTCTATTTTATCACAACGCATTTATCGCCCATTTGGAGGAAAAGATGCCATCCCAAGAGCCGGCATCACTTTACGATCCGATACATTATATCCTAGGACTGGGAGGGAAGCGCTTGCGTCCCATCTTGACCTTAATGACTGCCGAGGCTTTTAATGCGGAATTTAAACATGCGCTTAACGCCGCTTTAAGCGTTGAGATTTTTCATAATTTTTCTTTGATACATGATGATATTATGGATGCGGCACCATTACGTCGTGGCAAGCCAACCGTACATGAAAAATGGGATATCAATACGGGGATATTATCAGGAGATGCGATGCTCATTATGGCCTATCAGCTATTTGAAAATTATGATGCTAAAACCTTTCAGGAATTGGCGAAATTGTTCAGTAAAACAGCTTTGGAAGTTTGTGAAGGGCAGCAATACGATATGGATTTTGAAACCAGAGATGATGTTTCAATCGCTGAGTATCTCAAAATGATCGAATTTAAAACCGCTGTGTTAGTTGGTGCCGCCATGAAAATGGGCGCCATAGTGGCTTCGGCTTCTAAAAGTGATCAAGACCATATTTACGAATTTGGAAGATTATTAGGCATAGCGTTCCAACTTCAGGATGATTATTTGGACGCTTTTGGAGATCCGGAAACTTTTGGAAAACAAGTGGGTGGCGACATTATCGAGAATAAAAAAACCTTTTTGTATATCAAAGCCATCGAATTTTCCAATTCTGAAGACCAATTGCAATTGCAGCATTTGTTTAGTGTCAGTCCAACCGATGCCTCAGACAAAGTTGAAGCTGTAAAACAGATTTTTCAATCCAGCGGCTCAGCAGATGCCACGCGAAAGGAAATTGAAAATTACACTAAAAAAGCCTTTGCCGTATTAGAAGAGCTTTCCATTCCTGAAAACAAAAAGAAAGTGTTGAAGGATTTTGGTCATGATTTAATGGATAGAAGAGTTTAGGGACTAATGACAGATTTAAAAACCTTCGACGATTTGGTCGCTAAAGCCAATCAGTTAGAACTTTATGCGAAGCTCGTTCTTCAGCTTAATAAAGATTTGGCCTTGGCTAATATCGACCTGGAATTTGCCTCTGATGTATTGCCGACAAGTTTAAAGCTTCTATTGCACGAAAAGGTCTATCAACTTATCCAGGAAAAATTCATGGATTACTTGAACTTGCTGTATATCATTGATGTTTCGGAAGAGAAAATAAAACAGATGGACGGAAATGATGTTGTAGAATTATCAGATAACGTCACGTTTTTAATTCTGAAACGTGAATGGCAAAAAGTATATTATCGGAATAAATTCTCCTCATAAAACCATCCCAAAGCGAAAGGCTTTTTTATTTATGCCTAATTAAATCAAGTTGCATGCCCTTTCATACAGATAAGTGTTCCTTCCCTTTGGGAAGGCTAGGATGGGATCAGAAATAAACCCTTACAAAAGGAGCCCAAGCTTCGGCGTAGATACTTTTAGCCTTGTCGTATAAAACGTCATACCTAATACCAACAGCTACATTGTGCGATCTAAAACCGGCACCTACAAATAGCGCTGGATACCAATAGTTTTCTTTGGGAATGGCGAACCTGTCGTCCCAATTTCTACTGACGTTCAGCTCTTCAAATTCTGCAGATAATTGTATTTCAGGGATAGGATTGAATAAGCCAATCAAACTTCCACCCAAAACAGTCGATTTATAAGCATTTTTTTGAGTGTTATAAGTGCCGTTAAGACCAATGCCTAATGCAAACTGATTATTAAATTCATAAATAGCGCTTGGCGCGAGCGTTCCGCTAAAAAAACCATCACCCAAACTTAATCCAATCCCACCGCCAAAGCGGACATGATTCCAGAAATCAGAAGATGATTGGGCGGTTTGTATTTGTGCTTGGGAGTGAAGGGAAAACACAAGCATTATAAGGCAAGTAAATAGGCTTCTGTTAAGTAAAAATGGCATAAATTTGTATTTTGTTTATAGATACTGCTATATCATATAAATATACTAAAAGCAATTCTTATTTTGTTAAAAGTTGTATTTTTGACAAAAATTTAAAACATCTGAACGTTTTACAAAAAATGATGGATAAATATTCCTTTTTAAATGCCGCTCATTCAGCTTACTTTGCTGATTTATACGATCAATACTTACAACATCCTGACACTGTAGAGCCTAGCTGGAGAGCCTTTTTTCAAGGCTTTGACTTTGGTTCTGAAAACGGGGAAGTAACTTACGCAGAAGGAGAATCTTGTATCTCTCCAGAAATTCCTGAGCACATGCAAAAGGAATTCAATGTGATCAGACTTATTGATGGCTATAGAAGCAGAGGGCATTTGTTTACGAAAACTAACCCAGTTCGCGAGCGTCGAAAATATGATCCAACCTTGGCTCTTGAAAATTTTGGACTGCTGCAAGAAGATCTCAAAACGGTATTTTCGGCCGGAGAGATTTTAGGAACTGGACCACAGACTTTAGAAAATATCATCGTTCATCTCGAAAAGATTTATTGTTCCTCCATTGGTGTGGAATATATGTATATCAGAAGTCCGAAGGAGATTGAATGGATTCAAAGTCGACTGAACATAAATGATAATCAGCCTAAATTTTCAACTGAAGAAAAAAAGCACATACTTACCAAACTCAATGAAGCTGTTTCTTTTGAAAGTTTTTTACATACCAAGTATGTCGGACAAAAACGTTTTTCACTTGAAGGGAATGAATCTTTAATTCCAGCCCTGGATGCGCTTATTGAAAATGCTGCGGAAGCGGGTGTGAAGGAATTTGTGATGGGAATGGCACACCGTGGCCGTTTGAGTACCCTGATCAACATTTTTGGAAAATCCGCTAAAGATATTTTTAGCGAGTTTGATGGTAAAGATTACGAACAAGAAGTTTTTGATGGTGACGTGAAGTACCACTTAGGATGGACGAGTGATAGAGAATCAAAAGGCGGTAAAAAAATAAACCTGAACATCGCGCCTAACCCTTCTCATTTAGAAACTGTAGGTGCCATTGTTGAAGGTATTGCCAGAGCAAAACAAGACGATAAATACGCTGACAATCCGTCGCAAGTACTTCCAATTATAGTGCATGGAGATGCTGCTATTGCAGGACAAGGTTTGGTGTACGAGATCATTCAAATGGTTAAATTGGATGGATACAAAACAGGTGGCACCATCCATATCGTGGTCAATAACCAAATAGGATTTACCACAAACTATCTTGATGCGCGTTCAAGTACGTATTGTACGGATGTTGCTAAGGTCACTTTATCTCCAGTTTTACACGTCAATGCAGATGATGCCGAAGCCGTTGTTCACGCCATGCTATTTGCTTTGGATTTTAGAATGACCTTTAAGCGTGATGTGTTTATTGATCTTTTAGGCTATAGAAAATATGGGCATAATGAAGGTGATGAACCTCGTTTTACCCAACCAAAATTATATAAAGCCATTGCCAATCATGAAAATCCAAGAGATATTTATGCTGACAAATTGCTGAAGGAAGGAATTGTTGACGCGGATTTTGTTAAGAATCTTGAAGAAACCTATAAAGCTTCCTTAGAGGAAGAATTGGAGGATTCGCGCAAGCAAGAAAAAACAGTGATCACTCCGTTTATGCAAGATGAGTGGACCGGTTTTGAATATGCTGATGAAGCGATGATGATGCAGCCTGTGGATACTACTTTTCCTAAAGAAAAGTTATCGCAAATTGCTGATGTTATTTCAAGCTTGCCAGCAGATAAAAAATTCATCCGTAAAATAGAACGTCTAGTTCAATCCAGAAAAACGATGTTTGATGAAAACAAATTGGATTGGTCAATGGCTGAACATTTAGCCTATGGAACGCTTTTAGAAGAAGGTCATGATGTTCGTATGTCAGGACAGGATGTTGAGCGTGGTACATTCTCACACCGTCATGCGGTTATAAAAGTTGAAGACAGTGAAGAGGAAATCGTCCTTTTAAATCACGTCAGTGATAATCAAGGTAAATTTTATATTTATAACTCGTTGCTTTCGGAGTATGGTGTTGTAGGTTTTGATTATGGATATGCCATGGCAAGTCCTAAAACCTTAACTATTTGGGAAGCACAATTTGGAGACTTTAGTAATGGTGCCCAAATTATGGTAGATCAATATATTTCAGCTGCTGAAGATAAGTGGAAGCTTCAAAACGGTTTGGTCATGTTATTGCCACATGGTTATGAAGGCCAAGGTGCAGAGCATTCCTCCGCACGTATGGAGCGTTTTTTACAGATGTGTGCCAGCGATAATATGTTTGTGGCAGATTGTACAACGCCTGCAAACTTCTATCACTTATTAAGAAGACAGGTTAAAACGAACTTCAGAAAACCTTTAATTGTTTTTACCCCAAAAAGTTTATTGCGTCATCCTTTAGTGGTTTCAACGGTAGATGAATTTGCCAATGGAAGTTTCCAGATGTTGATCGATGATCAAAAAGCTGAGGTTGAAAAAGTGAAAAGCTTGATCTTTGTTACTGGTAAGTTTTATTATGACTTATTGGAAGTTAGAGACAGTGAAAATAGAGATGATGTTGCCTTGGTAAGAATAGAACAATTATTCCCATTGCCAGCGAAGGAAATGCGTGAGATCATGAAAAAATACGAAAACGCCGATGACATCGTCTGGGCGCAGGAAGAACCTCGTAACATGGGAGCCTATAGCTATTTAATGATGCATTTTGAAGAGTCCAAGTCGTTTAGAATTGCTTCGCGACGTGCTTATGGTGCGCCAGCGGCAGGAAGTTCAACGCGATCAAAACGTCGTCATCAGGAAGTGATTGACTTTGTGTTTGATAAAACAAAGAATAATCAACGATAGGAATTTAAGTATTGGTAAAACAATAACGATGCGAATTTTAAATTCATAAAACGAATGTTGCATCACTATAGAGAATAGAAGAAAAATTGAAATAAAATTAAAGGATTCCTGCGAAGGTAGGATTCAAAAACAATAAGAACTATGATTTTAGAAATGAAAGTTCCTTCACCAGGAGAGTCCATTACAGAAGTAGAAATTGCAACATGGTTAGTTGCAGATGGCGATTATGTAGAAAAAGATCAGGCTATTGCTGAAGTAGATAGTGATAAAGCTACTTTAGAACTTCCTGCGGAAGCTAGCGGAATTATTACGCTTAAGGCAGAAGAAGGTGATGCGGTTGCTGTTGGTCAAGTGGTTTGCTTGATTGACACTTCTGCTGAGAAACCTGCTGGTGCTGACTCCAAATCTTCAGAGGGCACTAAGACTGAGAGTGAAGGTGCTGTTGAGAAAAAAGTCGAAAAAGAAGTTGCTAAAGTTCAAGCAGAAGCTCCAAAAACATATGCTTCAGGTGCCGCAAGTCCTGCAGCTAAAAAAGTGTTGGCAGAAAAAAATATGTCTGCTTCAGATGTTACCGGAACAGGAAAAGATGGTCGTATCACTCAGGATGATGCCGTTAAGGCGGTGCCTTCAATGGGGACACCAACTGGGGGAAGACGTGGAGAGTCACGTTCAAGATTATCGATGTTGCGTCGTAAGGTTGCTGAGCGTTTGGTATCTGCCAAAAACGAAACAGCGATGTTGACCACTTTTAATGAGGTTGATATGACTGCGATTTTCAAATTAAGAGAAGAATACAAAGAAGCCTTCAAAAATAAACATGGACTTGGTTTAGGGTTTATGAGTTTCTTTACTTTGGCTGCCGTTAAGGCATTGAAGGAATATCCTGCAGTGAATTCTATGATTGATGGTCAGGAAATGATCAGCTTCGATTTCTGTGATATCAGTATTGCGGTTTCAGGACCAAAAGGATTGATGGTTCCTGTCATTAGAAATGCAGAAAACCTAACCTTTAGAGGTGTTGAAGCCGAAGTGAAGCGATTGGCGATTAGAGCTCGTGACGGACAAATTACAGTAGATGAGATGACCGGTGGAACGTTTACAATTTCTAATGGAGGTGTTTTTGGTAGTATGTTATCTACACCAATCATCAATCCGCCTCAAAGTGCAATTTTAGGAATGCATAATATTGTAGAACGCCCTGTAGCTATTGATGGACATGTGGAAATTAGACCAATCATGTACTTAGCTGTATCGTATGACCATAGAATTATTGATGGGAAAGAAAGTGTAGGATTCTTGGTAGCGATTAAGAATGCGCTTGAAAATCCAACGGAGTTACTCATGGATAATGATGTTAAGAGAGCATTAGAGCTGTAAGCAGAATATTTAATATGATAAAAAAGGGCTACTTAAAATTTTAAGTAGCCCTTTTTTCGAATAACTAATAACTAAGAAAAACCTACAATAATGTTTGCCGTTATGATTAGTATGGCGCTCATTATTAATCCGATGATTAATAGTTGATTGCCACCTTCAAGATTGTTTTTCATGATTTTTATAGGTCTTTTTAGAGATTTGGATTTCTTCTATTGATCGGCTTATATTCGTGGATTCACAAAGAAATCACATAAATAGTGTTATAATTATTGCTGTAAATTTCAGTAATTATGTAAGACCAAACAATACGTAACTTTACGTATTTAGACTTTTAAAATCGCAAAGCACTAGAGGTTAGTTGGTTGTATTTGAGGTTTGAAAAAAAGTTGATTATTCAGGTTCTCAAATTAAAAAAGCCCTGAATCAATGACAATTCAGAGCCTTTCGTAAAATAATTCCCCTAAGAATTAATAGCATTACAAATATCAGCAATAATGCAACATCATGCAATACGTAACTTTACGTATATTTCAATAAAAGGAAGAATTCTTATAAAAAAACAATATTTTAAGGTGCGTATGCTGCTTTTTTTACGCTAAATTAGAGGCTTAGTGAAGGTTATGAGGTTAGAAACTTTAAATTAAATTTCTACTTAAGATTACAAGAAATAATCCTGATTTTCTTTTACCCAAATTAAAAGGCTGTTTTGTTTGTGGGAAAGTTCTAGCTTTTTGATGATATTGCTTTTGTGTTTTTCGACTGTTCGTGTAGAAACGCTAAGGATTTCCCCAATTTCAACACCAGTATTGTTTTTGGCAATAAGTTTTAAGATTTCCTTTTCGGAAGGTGTCATCAATTCCCATTCTGCAGGAGGTTCAACAATTTCTAAAAACTCGATGAGCTCTGGACTAAAATAGGATTTCCCCTCCAAAACAGCTGCAATACAGTTTTCGATTTCTACCAATGCAAATTCCTTAAGGACATAACCATAAATTCCAAGAGTTTTGGCTTTCTTATAGGTCGTTTCGTCCTTTTCAAAAGTGATCAGAATGATCCTGGTAGAAAGGCTTAAGTTTTTGCATTTTTCTGCAATTTGTAGTCCTGTTAAAAAAGGCATTTGTATGTCCAAGATGGCGACATCCGGTTTATCGGATTTAATCATCTCGAAAGCTTCTTTCCCATTTACAGCACTTCCAATAAGATTGAAATCTTTTTCTTTTAAAAAATCGGATAATCCTTTAAGGATAAGAGGATGGTCGTCTGCTATTATGATAGAGGCTTTCATGTGTTTTAATCTGAAGTTTTAGGAGGTATAAAGATAGCTATATAATAGCAATAACGAAGGAAGACGATTACAACTTTAAGTAGACATACTTTTTGTCATAATCAATAATGGCCTTTGCTTTCTTTAAAATGTCGGCGCCTATAATGCCGTCTACGGGTTTAGAATTATAGTTGAGAAGTGCCGTATTGACATGAGTTAGATTAAAAAGTATTAAAGGCACTTTGTCTTTTTTCCACTTTCCTATTTTAAGTTTATTTTTCTTGGAAACTTGGGTCAACATGTCTGTGGCGCCTGCTCCAGCGGCTTTGATCTCCGAGTCCTTGGCTTTCAATTTAAAAGTATCTATCGCCTCAAATCCTACACACGAATTAGAAGCGCCAGTATCTAAAATAAATAGGCCTTTGACACCGTTAATAGTTGCTTTGATTTCGAAATGGTTTGTTTTGGTCAGTTTAAGCTTGACTTTGGTATATCATTTTTCTAAAAGAAAATCCTCAAGCGGCGTATTATTAGGGTCAATCATATCTATCATTTGTTTTTCAATTCTCAAATCCTAAAAATAGACCAATTATAAATGCCAAGGTCCCAATGAAATAATAAAAATAGGTTTGTTTACTGTTTTAGTGTCAATTTTGATGTTTAATCTTAGCTCAAAACTAATGGATTCAAAGTTTGACAAACTACCAATGTCGTCAATACATAATAGAGTTCATCCTGAAATTATAAATTATGATCTTGAGATCTTATTCTCTATCAGGTAAATTACGATTATTTCTAAAAGAACTTCTACTTTTGTAGGATGACTGTTACAGATACCCATACTCATTTATATAGTGACGCCTTTGATGACGATCGAAAGGTGATGATTGAACGTGCAATCGCAGCTAACGTGACCCGTTTTTTTATTCCTGCAATCGATTCGTCTTATACCAAAGCAATGCTTCGGTTGGAAGCTGATTTTCCTAATCATGTGCATTTAATGACGGGATTGCATCCGACTTCTGTAAAGGAAAATTATAGAGAAGAGTTGCGCCATGTGGAAGATCTCCTATCTAAAAGAAAATTTGTTGCCATTGGCGAAATAGGCATTGATTTATATTGGGATAAAAGCACTTTAAAAATCCAGCAGGAGGCTTTCAGGCACCAAATTAGGCTTGCGAAACAGTATCGGCTACCAATAGTTATCCATTGCAGAGAGGCATTTGATGAAATCTTTGAGGTTTTGGAAACCGAAAAATCGGATGACCTATTCGGGATCTTTCATTGTTTTACGGGCGATATAGAACAAGCGAAACGCGCCATTTCCTTTAATATGAAATTAGGTATTGGCGGAGTGGTTACTTTTAAAAATGGCGGCATTGATAAGTTTTTGAATCAAATAGATTTGGAACATGTTGTTTTAGAGACAGATTCGCCCTATTTGGCGCCAGTGCCTTATAGAGGAAAACGCAATGAAAGTGCGTACATTATAAAGGTACTTGAAAAACTTTCAGAACTTTATGGCCTGTCTCAAGAAGTCATAGCCGCAATTACTACTGAAAACTCTAAAGCGATATTTAAAGTTTAAATTATGAACACTCAGCCCAACATCTTATTAATCTATACAGGCGGCACCATTGGCATGATCAAAGATGCCGATACGGGCGCCTTAAAAGCTTTTGACTTTGGTAATTTGTTGAAAAATATTCCAGAATTGAAGTTGTTGGATTGCCATATCGAGACCATTTCCTTTGAAGAGCCTATTGATTCCTCTAATATGAATCCGCACTATTGGGTTCAAATTGCTGAAATTATTGAACATAATTATGAGGATTTTGATGGATTTGTAGTGTTACACGGTAGCGATACCATGAGTTATTCGGCTTCTGCCTTAAGTTTTATGTTAGAAAACTTAGCAAAACCAGTCATATTTACAGGGTCTCAATTGCCCATTGGCGATTTACGTACCGATGCCAAGGAAAACCTTATTACGTCCATACAAATGGCATCCTTGCAGCATCATGGGAAGCCAGTCATTACGGAAGTAGGGCTTTATTTTGAATACAAACTGTATCGAGGCAATAGAACGACCAAGATAAATGCGGAACACTTTGAAGCCTTTGAGTCCTTAAATTATCCTGATTTAGCAGAGTCTGGTGTGCATTTAAAAGTGTCAAAAGAACATCTTTTTAAACCTAATGTCCGAAAAAAATTCACGGTTCATAAAAAAATGGAGAACAATATTGCCTTAATAAAGATGTTTCCGGGAATCTCAAAAACGGTGTTGGAGTGCATGTTTTCCTCTCCTCATATTAAAGGAATCATATTGGAAACCTATGGCGCAGGAAATACAACGACCGAAAATTGGTTTACAGATTTGGTCGAAAAAACTATAAAAAAGGGAGTTCCTGTGATAAATGTGACCCAATGTTCGGGCGGAAGTGTCATCATGGGACAGTATGAAACCAGTTCTCAGCTTAAAAATATAGGGGTTATTTCAGGAAAAGACATCACAACTGAGGCTGCAGTGACCAAATTGATGTATTTGTTGGGAGAAAAAATTTCTGCTAAATCGTTCAAAACCATATACGAAACATCATTAAGAGGTGAAATGTCTTAAAATTAACGAATAAAATTTTTTACGCCAATATATTTTTTCGTTATTTGACAAAGCAAATGAACTTTAAATTTTAGAGAGGTGGCCGAGCGGTCGAAGGCGCACGCCTGGAAAGCGTGTATACCTCAAAAGGGTATCGAGGGTTCGAATCCCTTTCTCTCTGCAACTTAATTTTGATGATGGTTGTGTTTCACATTGAGGTCAAACTTCGTTATCGAAATTTTTTGTTAATCACGGGGAGTATTATAGAGTTGGTAACAACATTGATCTAAAAACACTCTCCGTAATTTTATTTTTTAATTACAATTTTTTTATATCTTTAACACTTTAACTAATAAATTAAGATCAGAACAATGAAAAGACTATTTTCTATCCTAGCCATTGCAGGAATCATGGCTTTCGGAACTGTAAGTGCAAATAACTATGCAGCTACAGCATCAATGGCAACTACAACGGTTGCAACAGTAACTCAGGACGAGACGACAGCTAATGCTGCTGGACAAGACCTTGGGTTTCATCAAGAATTAAAAAAACGTTTTATTGAAGGTGGCGCAGGATTTATGGGCGTTGTATTGCTTTGTTTAATTTTAGGACTTGCAATTGCTATTGAAAGAATTATCTTTTTAAATTTATCAACTACCAATACTAAAAAATTAGTTCAGAATGTAGAAGATGCTTTACAATCTGGCGGTATCGAAGCTGCAAAAGAAGTTTGTAGAAATACAAAAGGACCTGTTGCATCTATTTATTACCAAGGTTTGGATAGAGCTGATGAAGATTTAGATGCTGCTGAAAAAGCTGTTGTAGCTTACGGTGGTGTACAAATGGGTCAGTTGGAGAAAAACGTGTCTTGGATTTCGTTGTTCATCGCATTGGCACCAATGCTTGGGTTCATGGGTACTGTAATCGGTATGATTCAGGCTTTTGATAAAATTGAAGCTGCTGGAGATATGCAACCATCACTTGTTGCAGGTGGTATTAAAGTAGCACTTTTAACAACGGTATTTGGTCTTATCGTAGCAATTATCCTTCAAGTGTTTTACAATTACATCATCGCTAAGATTGATAGTATTGTAAACGATATGGAAGATGCATCTATCACTTTGATGGATTTGCTAGTGAGATACAAAAAATAAACCGCACAATTAAATAAAATTATGAAAGCACACAAAATATTAAAAATAGTAGCTGGGCTTCTCGGTCTTGCAGGTATCATCTTTTTAGTGATGGTAATTGCAAAGGGTGATGATGCTATTAATGCTGCTGCGCTTGATGGCGACACCGCCATCATAGACCCAATGCTTTATGTAACATACATTATTTTTGCGATGACCTTAGCTTTCGTTTTGTTTTTCGTGATACAGAATCTGTTTACAAATACAGCTTCGATTAAAAGTACGTTAATAGGAGTAGGGGCTTTTGCAGCTGTGTTAGTGATATCATATGTATTGTCTAGTGGTTCTGATGCGTCTCAATATATGTATAACGGAGCTCCCGCTACAGAAAGTGAATCACACTTGGTGGGCGCAGGACTTGTAGCATTTTATATCCTTATTATTGCTGCTGCTGGAGCAATGTTATTATCAGGAGTCAAAAAAATAACTAAGTAATTATGGCAAAAAGATCAGCACCCGAAGTTAATGCAGGATCAATGGCTGATATTGCATTCTTACTTCTTATCTTTTTCTTGGTAACGACTACCATTACAACAGATACAGGTTTAAACAGAAAATTACCACCGATAGATGACTCAGAAGTCACTCCACCTATCATTAGGGAGAAAAATATCTTTACGGTTCTTATTAACGGAAGGAATCAACTTATGGTTGAAGAGCAGTTGATGGAACTTAAAGATTTGCGAAAAGCAGCCGTTGAATTTTTGGATAATGGGGGCGGTGTCGATGTCAATGGCAAACCTTGTGATTACTGTCATGGTAAAAAGGACCCAGCATCATCTGACCATCCTGATAAAGCCATCATTTCGTTAAAGAATGAGAGGGAGACCAAGTACGCAATGTACATCTCGGTTCAAAACGAATTGGTAGCAGCTTACAATCAGTTAAGAGACAGAAGAGCTATGGAACTTTATGGTGTAACTTTGAAGCAAATGGAAGCCAATCTGAGTGATGTCAATTGGGCAGGAAATAAGGAAACTCTTAAGGAGAAAATCGAAAGGATTAAGCTTGAATATCCTCAAAAGCTATCAGAGGTTCAATAATAATTTAGAAAAACATCAATATGGCCAAATTTAATAAAAAGAAGTCAGGCGAATTACCGGCAATATCAACAGCGTCATTACCTGACATTGTATTTATGCTATTGTTCTTTTTTATGGTGGCAACTACAATGCGTGAAACTACGCTGAAGATTGAAAATAAATTACCATTTGCTGACCAGGTTGAGAAACTTGATAAAAAAGATTTGGTAATGTATATTTATATTGGAAAACCAACTGAGGCATTTCAAAATAAATTCGGTAAGGAAGCTCGTATTCAATTAAATGACAAATTTGCTGATTTATCCGAAATTAGATCTTTTATTGCCTCTGAAAGAGCCTCAAAAAGAGAGGAGCTTGTTCCGTTTTTGACTGTTGCTCTTAAAGTGGATGAGAATGCCAATATGGGTATTGTCAGTGACGTTAAGCAAGAACTTAGAAAAGAGAATGCATTGAAAATAAACTATACCACCAAAAAAGGTGATGTTTCTTCGAACAGAAAAAACTAGTTTATCAGTTAAATAGTCTATAAGGCATCCTAAGTTATTAGGATGCTTTTTTTTTGGTCAAGATTCAAAAGTGCAGCAATATCATTTATATTTGTAGTATGAAGACCGTTCTATTTATTGTCATGTTCTCTTTGATGTCCTCAATGGTGTTTTCACAGCAACCTAAAGATGTCGATACCACTTTTGTGGATTACAAGTACAGAGAGGATCAATTCTACTTGTCAGTGACCTATAATCTTCTTGGTAATAAGCCAAATGAAATCAAACAAAGTGCATTTTCAAGCGGCATGCATTTTGGGGTAATTCGCGATTTTCCTTTTAATGAACGTAGAAATAAAGCGTTCGGAATCGGTTTGGGACTCTCCGTAAACTCCTACAATCAAAACATGTTAATTTCTGAAGATGCTACTGGCGATTATAACTATCAAATTATTGATGAAAGCCAAATAGCGATCAAAAGAAATAAGTTCACGACGTATTTGTTTGAAGTGCCATTACAATACCGTTGGCGCACCTCTACAGCCAAGGATTATAACTTTTGGCGTATTTATACCGGTGTGAAATTTGGTTACGTGATTAATAATTCATCAAAATTCAGGGGGAGTATCGACGATATTAAACATAGTAGCATTGATGATTTCAACAAATTGCAATACGGTCTTACCCTAAGCGCAGGTTATTCTACTTGGAACTTTAGTGTTTATTATGGTCTTAATCCTATTTTTAAGGACACTGCACAGCTAAACGGCAAATCCATGGACATGAACAGTATCAACGTTGGATTGATCTTCTATGTGCTTTAGAATGGCCTAATGGAAGATAAGCAAAGTAAAGAAGCGCTAAGAAATGCAGATAAGAGAAAGAAAGCACAATTAACAACACAAGAAGGGTTAAGCTTTTTTATTTTTTTCTGAATTTTAATTTGCATTTAAATTCTAAAAGTCACAATCTAATAGAAACTGAGCGTTTTGATGAATTCAGATTTGACAAGAAAAAGGAGCAAATTGAAATGGCTAAAATTGCAGGTTTATTATTTTATCTCGTCACCTAATCTCTACAGCCAGTAATTCAACAACACCAATTGCGGTGTTAATCCTATAAAAACTCCCATCACTAACTCTGCATTGGTGTGTGCCTTTAAGTGTAATCTCGACGTGGCGATAGCGCCAAGGATGACGCACATTAAAGCTATGGTTCCATTGATGTTGATCTTGAAATGGATGCTGAGTGCAAGCGCAAACATAAAAAAACCTGCACTTCCTATCATGTGAATACTTGCCTTGAATTTTAAAAATGCCAAAAACAAACAGGCTAATGTTGAGAATAAAATGCCCAAATAGAAATAATATAATTCAGGAATTTCCTCATAAGGCAGGACTCTTTTCAAGATCAGAATCAAGATCAAAACGTTTAGAATTAAAGGAATTATCCGCTCCTTGCTCGTTTTTAATTCGAGAGATTCCACTTGTTTAATGGTTTTGAGTAAGAAATATATCAGTATAGGTAAAATGACGGTCAAAATTGTAATCGAAAATACTTTTGCCCTGATGACCGGTTCTGGGATAAAACGTGGTGTTTTTGAAAAATAGAAAATGACCCCTAATAAGGGCATGAGTAATGGATGAAAAATGTAAGAGATACTTTTTAAAAGATAATGTATCATATTTTTTTTCGTAAACGTGCCACAGGTATGTCCAATTGTTCTCTGTATTTGGCAACTGTACGTCGTGCGATAGGGTAGCCTTTTTCTAAAAGAATGGAAGCTAGTTTCTCATCGGTAAGTGGTTTGCGCTTATTTTCATCTTCAATTACCGTTTCCAGGATCTTTTTGATTTCTCGAGTGGAGACTTCTTCGCCTTGGTCATTGGTCATGGATTCTGAAAAGAATTCCTTGATCAATTTGGTGCCATAAGGTGTGTCCACATACTTACTGTTCGCCACACGCGATACCGTAGAAACATCCATTTCAATTTCATCAGCAATATCCTTTAAAATCATCGGTCGTAGCTTACGCTCGTCGCCCGATAAAAAAAACTCCTTTTGATAGTGCATAATAGCGCTCATGGTCACAAATAAGGTTTGCTGACGTTGTTTAATGGCTTCAATAAACCACTTGGCAGCATCCAATTTCTGTTTGATGAACATTACCGCATCCTTTTGTGATTTGGACTTCTCCTTGGCTTCCTTATAGCCCTTCATCATGTTGCTGTATTCTCGTGACACATGAAGTTCTGGCGCATTTCTGCCATTTAGGGTCAACTCTAATTCGCCATCCACAATCTTTATGGCAAAATCTGGGACGATATGTTCTACAATGCGGTTATTACCCGCATAAGAACCTCCTGGTTTGGGATTTAAACGTTCTATTTCATCAATGGCATCCTTGAGTTGTAACTCAGTGATGTCAAATTTTTGAATTAATTTTTTATAATGCTTTTTGGTAAATTGATCAAATGCAGTATCGATAATGTGAATAGCCAACTCTACATCCGGATTTTTTTCCTTGCGATGTAATTGGATGCTCAAACATTCCTGAAGGTTGCGTGCGCCAACGCCTGCAGGATCCAATTGATGAACTATATGGAGTACTTTTTCAATTGATTTTTCGTCCGTAAACACATTCTGCGTAAAGGCCATATCGTCCATAATCTCTGCTAGCGAGCGACGGATATAACCACTTTCATCAACACTGCCTACCAAAAACTCGGCAATATCACGCTCATCATCCGTTAGTCTGAAGGTGTTTAATTGGGTGGTCAAATATTGAGTAAAAGAAGTTCCCGCTGCAAACGGAATATCTCGATCTTCATCATCTGCACTGTAATTATTGACTTGAGTTCTATAATCTGGAATATCGTCGTCACTCAAATACTCGTCAATGTTGATGTCTTCGCCAATTTGTTCGTTTTCTTCGTACTCGTCCTGCGTGTTGTCAAATTCGTCAAACTTGTCATCGAACTCATCCTCTTCCTTTCCTGATTCCAAGGCTGGATTTTCTTCCATTTCCTGCTTTAAACGTTGTTCAAATGCTTGTGTAGGCAATTGAATCAACTTCATGAGCTGAATCTGTTGCGGCGACAACTTTTGTGATAATTTGAACTGTAAGTACTGTTTAAGCATGCGTATCAAGGTTTAACTCTAAAAATAGAAAAAACAATCTATATAAGTGAAAAATATAAATTGTTTTGTGAAAGTTTTACGTTTTAAGGAAGACCAGACAGGTTTCTAAAACCTGTCTGGTCATTAGGGTTATTTAGAACTCTGCATTATGCGGTGTTCTTGGAAAAGGGATGACATCACGGATGTTGCCCATTCCTGTAGCAAACATTACCAAACGTTCAAAACCAAGTCCAAAACCAGAGTGTACTGCGGTGCCGTATTTGCGTAAATCCAAATACCACCATAGTTCTTCTTCATCAATGTTCAAGGCTTTCATCTTTTCCTTAAGAACTTCTAAACGTTCTTCACGTTGAGAGCCACCAACCATTTCACCGATGCCTGGGAATAGAATGTCCATGGCGCGAACCGTTTTTCCATCTTCATTCAAACGCATATAAAATGCCTTGATATTGGCAGGATAATCAAATAAAATCACAGGACATTTAAAGTGTTTTTCAACTAAGAAACGTTCGTGTTCACTTTGAAGATCTGCACCCCATTCTGTAATAAGATATTTGAATTGCTTCTTTTTATTAGGTTTTGAATCGATTAAGATGTCAATGGCTTCGGTATAGCTAACGCGTTTGAAGTTATTGTCAATAACAAATTTCAGTTTTTCAATCAGACTCATTTCTGAACGCTCAGCTTGAGGTTTTGATTTTTCTTCCTCCAACAAGCGTTGTTCTAAAAACTCCAAATCCTCACGGTTGTGTTCTAAAACATATTTTAGCACTGATTTCAAGAAATCTTCAGCAAGGTCCATGTTTCCGGCTAGATCCATAAAAGCAACTTCTGGTTCAATCATCCAAAATTCTGCTAAATGGCGAGAGGTATTAGAGTTCTCGGCTCTAAAAGTTGGTCCAAAAGTATATACTTTACCTAAGGACATGGCGTAGGCTTCTGCTTCCAATTGTCCCGAAACGGTCAAGTTGGTTTCCTTTCCGAAAAAATCTTCAGAATAATCTACTTTGCCGTCTTCAGTTAATGGTGGGTTTTTTGGATCCAATGCACTAACGCGGAACATTTCGCCGGCACCTTCAGCATCACTTCCCGTAATGATTGGGGTGTGCATATAGTAAAATCCGTTGTCATTAAAATACTTATGAATGGCAAATGATAATGTGGAACGCAAACGCATTACCGCACTAAACGTATTGGTTCTAGTACGTAAGTGTGCATTTTCGCGTAAAAATTCAAAAGAGTGTTTTTTAGGCTGAATAGGAAAGGTTTCCGGATCAGAATCTCCCAAAATGACAATTTTGTCTACTTGAATTTCAACCGATTGTCCCTTGCCTTGACTTTCGATCAATTGGCCTTTAATATGAACGGCAGCACCCGTGGTAATGCGCTTTAATGTTTTTTCGTCCGTATTTTCAAAATCCACAACACACTGAATGTTTTGAAGTGTTGAACCATCATTTAAAGCAATAAAACGATTCGCTCTAAAGGTTCTTACCCAACCTTTAATATCAATGTCTTGCGATTTAAAATCTGCTTTTAATAATTCTGCAACGGTTTTAGATGTCATAGTCATAAATTTAAGAGTGCAAAGATAAAAAAAGCCTCATGGCTTTCAATCTTTAATGACGAAAAAACAAGTGTTTAGAGGTATAAATCCATGAGCAACGCTAATTTGTTCAATTCAATGCTGAGATCTTTTGGTTTACTGTCTCTCCTATCTTTTAGAGAGTAATTTTTTCAACTTGATTCTTCTCGTGTCTTTACTCTTCGAAATAAACATGCAGGTCATTATAAAAGCAAAAAAATCTCCAATTATGGAGATTTTAATTGCAATATAAATGTATGATTACTATTAGTTTTTTGTAATGCGCTTAGTAGCAAAACCATTATCTGAATAAATTTTCAAGACATATATTCCGGCATTAAGGGCTTCGATATTAAGCGAGGTATTCAAAGCTTGAATTTTCTTTTCCAGAACTTTGCGACCATTAATATCAAATAGGCTAGCGTCGGCTTGAATTTGATCTCTTAATTTGATGTTAAACATGTTTGTTGTGGGATTTGGATAAACGCTTACAAAATTAGAGTCGCTTAAGTCGTTTAAATCCATAGTGTCATCAGAATAGTAATAGGTTGATCTCGTTTCAATCTCCCAGGTTGCAGCACCTCGAACAGGTATTTGGGCACTGGTGTTTTCGCTCGTGATACTAGTTAGTAATTTGTTGTAATGAGCTATATCATCAAGCCCAGCATCATTTTGATATGAATTGGTGTTAAATGGATTTCTATATTTTGATAGTAAGATTGTCTTATCATAAGTATAATCTATTTTGTCATTTTCCTCCCAAATAATGCCGTCTGGAGATTTTGAATAGATTTCAGTAATTCTATTACCACTGGTGTCTGTTGTAAAATTAATTTTATCATCATTTTTCCACGCTACTCCCTCCCATGTTTGGAACAGTATTTCTTCAATTCTATCGCTTGATGCATTTCTTTTATATATAGTTTTGTCAGACAAGACCCAGATATTATTTTCGAAATCTTCAATAATAATTTCTGATATTTTGTTCGCCACATAATTAACAACGCCTCTTTCATCATTAATCCACAGCGTACCGTTCCATTCGAAGGAATTGAAGGAAGCAATATTATTTCCGGAATAAACAAAATCTGTTTTATCTTCTGGTTTCCAAACACCATTATCCCAGGTATAGGTTATTTCTTGAATGATTTTATTGTTAGTGTAGGTAAGTACATCTCTAAATATGTTGGTGTATGCTTTTGTGAAATCATTCCAACTTGAAAAAACAGTCTCCGTTAAGTTGCCGTTATTGTCATATGTATATTGAATTTTTGAAGCTGGAATCCAAGCAATGGATAACCAATAAAAATCTTTAGTTTCTGCTAATTCTCCTTTAGAGTTGTAAGTGTATTCTTCTTTGAGAGCTTCACTATAAACTTGTGTGTCTGAATCATAATATTCTACAATTTTATGAGTCAGCGATTCCTGACTATAGGTAGTAAACAGACCTAATAAAAAAGTGAGTACGAAGAAAAGTATATGTTTTTTCATAATTCAAGTTTTAAGATTATTAAATTTATATAGATGCAGTAAGGCCTTTTGAATCAGGATAATACAGAATTTGGAGGTCTTATAAAATTAGAGAAAAAAAACGATATCTTTAGAGAATTTGATCGAAAGTTTGAATCACTTTCAAAGATATTTTTCTACATAAAAAACACCTTAGGTCAACATAAGGTGTTTTGATTATAAACGGCTAGACTTGTAATAAGCTATTTATACTTTTTCTTATGAATTTAAGTTGGACTCATTCTCTGAGTCATCTTCCTCAGGAATTATATTAATCGAAGGCTTCTTCAATGTCTCTTTATTGGCAATACTTTTTTCTAAAGATAATAGCAGGGATGGTAAGAGTACCAGATTGGATAACATTGCAAATAATAAAGTTGTAGAGACTAAGGCTCCTAAAGCCACCGTTCCTCCAAAACTCGATAAGGTAAAGACTGAAAATCCGAAGAATAATACAATGGACGTGTAGAACATGCTCACACCAGTTTCGCGCAATGCCCCATAAACCGATTGTTTTATTTTCCAATTATTCGCTTGTAGTTCTTGACGGTATTTTGCTAAAAAGTGAATGGTATCATCTACTGAAATTCCAAAGGCAATACTAAATACCAAAATAGTCGATGGTTTAATCGGAACTCCCAAATAACCCATTAATCCAGCGGTAATTAACAACGGCAAAAGGTTGGGGATCAATGAAATGACGATCATCCTAAAAGATCTGAATAAATACGCCATAAATAAAGCAATCAGAAAAATGGCAAGAGAGAGGGAAATCACTAAATTCTTGACCAAATATTTAGTGCCTTTTTGAAATACCAAGGCCTTTCCGGTCATGGTCACGTTATAATTTTCGGCTGGAAATAATTTATTGATTTCAGTTTGAAGATCTTCTTCAATACGTTCCATTTTATCCGTGCCAATATCTTTCATAAAGGTGGTAATGCGGGCGTAACGACCGGTGCTATCTACGAAGCTTTTTAGCATATCAGCTTCAGTGTTGGAGTTTTTGGCATAAGACAAGATAAAACTGTTTTCTTGACTGGTAGGAAGTTGGTAATATTTTGGATTACCGTTATAATATGCTTGTTTAGAATATTTGACGAGACTCACTACAGAAATTGGCCTCGACAATTGCGGAATTTCAATGATAAGATCTTCCTGCTCATTCATGCGTTTGAGCGTGCTCAATGTCATGACGCCTTTTTTGCGTTTGGTATCGATCATGATTTCCAAGGGCATAATCCCGTTGAACTCATTTTCAAAAAAGCGGATATCCCTGAAAAACTCCGTGTTTTGAGGCATATCTTCAATAAGACTTCCAGAAATTTTGATTTGAAATATTCCTATAATACTCAAGGTTAAAAGCGATACCGCAGTCAAGTAAATGGTGATGCGGCGGTGTTTGACCATGCCTTGTATCCAATTGGTAAAACTATTGATCCAGCGTCGGTTGAAATGGTTTAAATGGCGCTCTTTCGGAGACGGTAAAATGGAATAAATAATAGGTATAATCAGAATTGAGAGCAGAAATATAGAAATAATGCTCAATGAAGAAACGATACCAAATTCTTTTAAAAGCGTACTTTCTGTCAGGATAAATGTTGCAAATCCAGTTGCTGTTGTGGCGTTGGTCATTAAAGTGGCATTTCCAATTTTGGTAATGACACGTTGCAAGGATTTCACTTTATTTCCATGAAGTTTGACTTCCTGTTGGTACTTATTAATGAGGAAAATACAGTTGGGAATTCCAATAACAATAATCAGCGGCGGAATTAATGCGGTCAACACCGTGATTTCGTATCCCAAAAGTCCAATAATACCAAAAGTCCACATGACCCCAATACATACCACAACAAGGGCGATTAATGTGGCTCTAAACGATCTGAAAAATAAAAAGAAAATGAAAGAGGTTACAAAAAGCGCTGCGCCAATAAACAATGGGATTTCACCCACAATATTTTCAGAATTGAGGGTTCGGATATATGGCATCCCTGAAACTCGGACATCCAGATTGTATTTTGCTTCGAAATCAGCAATTTTGGGTTGAAGAATATCGACGATAAAATCTTTTCGTGCCGAGGTGTTGACAATATCTTTATTGAGATAAATGGCGGTCCTGATGGTTCGGGTGTCCTTATTGAAAAGGAAATTGTCATAAAAAGGATATTTATGAAATAATTCTTGTTGCAAGCTGTCAATTTCTTCCAATGATGTCAAAGAATCCTTGATAAAAGGTTCTAAATCAAACCTCTCTTTTTCAGTATTTTTGACGAGTTTCTTTAAATCTTTTATGGATAGGACAGCATCGACTTCATCATAATACTTGAAACTTTCAGAAAGCCGGTTCCAGGCATTTAATTTTTCGACCGTAAACAAAGTCGGATCTTTGACGCCAAGCACCACAAGATTGCCTTCTTCTCCAAAAATCCTTAAGAATTCGTTATAAGTAATATTAACTTCATTGTCGTCAGGTAGCAGATTGGCTTCCGTAAAAGTAAAGCGCATATACTTCCATTGCGTACTTAAGAAAAAAGTCGCTAAAGCAATAAGGATAAGAATGATAATTCTGTTGCGTAAGATTAATCTTGCCGCAACCTTCCAGAAGTTTATTGTAGACAGTTTAAACATGGCTTATTTTACTACTGCAAAGGTAAAACAAACAAAATATTTGAAAGGCCTCTATAAGGTAAGATTGAAGGTAAACTTCACGGCCACATTATCAGTAAATATTGGTAAATGGTAAGCGCCGTATCGGTAGGCAAAGCTTAATCCAAATCCAAAAAGTATCTTGTTCACCTCAAGTCCACCCTCCGAATATCCTTTGTTAAGTGTGCCAAAAGTAATACCTTGATGCCGATCAATATCACTCATGTTTCCTAAAGCAAAACGGGAAATCAAGACCATTTGTGGTTTACTAAATTTCGAATCATAAAAGGGCTTCAGGGCATGCTTTAGTTGAAGAGTTGCAAACCGGTCTGAAAAAAACTCGTTGAAATACATGGTTTCAAAACTGTTAATTCCTGCGACAGAAAACCGATTTAAAATGGTCAGTTTGTTGATGTTGTTAGGGTAGGCATGGTACAAATTGGTCAATGGGGTTGTGCCTATGGCAATACCGCCCGTTAAAGTGGCTTCTGTAAAGGAGTCGCCCTCGGCATTGTGTTCCAATTTATAGATCGTCCTAAAGTCTATTTTAGTAAAATTAAAATCGCCACCTAATACATCTTTAAAGCTTTTAGACATTTGAAGGGTAAAGTTTGGAAAACCTTCCTTTTGAACTTCTTCATCACCAACGTTTTCAAAAGTATTGAACGGATTCCATTGTAAGGATACTTTTGCAATACTCATCCGGAATTCCTTAAAAGCGGTTTCATCCACCAAAAAAGCATAGTTGTAGGTTGGGTTCACATTACTTCTAGAAAATTGGGTCTCGGATAACAAATACGGTGTGATCCTATGTTCAAGAGCTATTGATTTGGTAATATGATGATGAAACAGATTAATGTTAATTAATCGAGGCTCGAAAAACGAAAAGAAACGTTTGTCAGTTAAAAAAGTGGAGCTTCCCGTTTCCTGTAAATCGTCAGTATAGGCAAGGTTGATCCATGTCCCTGAATCTTTAGACAGTCTAAAACCTCCGCCAATGCTATATTTAAAGGTATGATCTCTAAATCCATAAACGAGATAGCCGTTCATTCGGTATTTTTCAGAAAGGTTGTCATTGGTTCTTCCTCCCAAGCCAGTCCGTATCCCTTCATGTTGATTATATTTTATCAGATAACGAAGGTCAATATCTATATATTTAGTGGGGAAAAAGCCATTCCCTATTTGTTTGAAAAACTTGCTTTTCTTGATGGAATCCTGTTCTACAACGGTTAGTGTGTCTCCCGTTTTAGTTGGAATTTGTGACTGTGTTGACCATATACAAACGATAAAAAAAAGATAAGCACAGTATTTTTGCATATAGTGATTGGATAAATGTTAATGTAGTGCTAAAAAAAGCGACTTGTGAGTCGCTTTAAATTATACGGTCATGATTTCCTTTTCTTTTACCTCTAAGGCTTCATCAATTCTTTTAACGTACTTATCGGTTAATTGTTGTACTTCTCCTTCTGCACTTTTTTGAATATCTTCAGAAACGTCAGTCAACTTCTTGATTTCATTATTAGCATCTTTTCTTGCACTGCGCACACCGATTTTGGCGTCTTCAGCTTCAGCTTTGGCTTGTTTAGCCAAGTCACGTCGGCGCTCCTCCGTTAATGGTGGAACACTAATGATGATGAGGTCGCCATTATTCATCGGGTTGAAGCCCAAGTTTGCGATTTGAATCCCTTTTTCAACTTCTTGAATCATTTTTTTCTCCCAAGGTTGTACGGTAATTGTCCGACCGTCAGGTGTATTTATGTTGGCAATTTGGGTTAATGGCGTTTGAGCACCATAATAGTTGACCATTACACTGCCTAACATGGCTGGGCTCGCTTTGCCCGCTCTAATATTTCCAAATTGCTTTTCAAGATGCTTGATGGCATTAGCCATGGCTTCTTTTGTACTATCTAATATAAAGGTAATGTCTTCGTTCATCGTTAAAAATTTTTATTTCTAAAACAATCCAAAAAATGAGCCAAATGGCAGGTTTTGATTTATAGATTAACTGTAGTTCCAATTTTTTCCCCAGAAATCACTTTTAAAAGATTTCCTTTTTTGTTCATGTCAAAAACAATAATTGGCAATTCATTTTCCTGACTTAGTGTAAAGGCAGTGGTGTCCATTACTTTCAGCCCTTTGCTCAATACATCATCAAAAGTAATGTGATCGAACTTAACTGCACTGGTGTCTTTTTCAGGATCTGTGTTGTAAATACCATCAACGCGAGTTCCTTTTAAAATTACATCAGCTTCTATTTCAATAGCTCTCAAAACAGCTGCTGAATCGGTGGTGAAATATGGATTTCCAGTGCCACCACCAAAAATAACCACACGTCCTTTTTCTAAATGGCGCATTGCTTTTCTTCTGATAAAAGGCTCTGCGACTTGGTTGATATGCACTGCTGATTGTAATCGTGTTGGCATACCTGCATCTTCGAGGGCGCTTTGTAATGCTAATCCATTAATTACTGTTGCTAACATGCCCATGTGGTCTCCTTGTACACGATCCATACCAGCGCTTGCACCGGCAACACCTCTAAAAATGTTTCCACCTCCGATAACGATGGCGACTTCAACACCCAATTCAATGATTTCTTTAATGTCTTCAGCATATTCTGCCAATCGTTGTGGGTCAATTCCGTATTGACGATCTCCCATCAGTGCTTCGCCTGAAAGTTTGAGAAGAATTCTTTTGTATTTCATGTGTATATACTTATTGTTTTTCAATGGTCACATGCTATTCGCCATTAATCTTTCTCTTTGGTGTTAAAATTTTTAGCATGCTCATTTCATGTGTTTGTACTTATTGTTTTAATGGACACATGTTGCTCGCTTTGAATCATTCCCATGGGTTTTAAAATTTTTAGCATGCTCATTTCATGTGTTGTGTCGAAAAATTTAGCAAATATAATGATTATTGTAATTTACAAAAGTAGAAGTTGCTTATTGTAGTGGTTTAAACTTTTTCCATTCGCTAAAAAATAGTAAACTTTCGCTTTAACACCAAAAGTTTTAACCATTTCATTTCCATTTTAAGGTTTCCATGATGTGTTTGATGTCTTTCTTTAAATAGTCGGCCGCAGGTAAAATGGAATCATAATTGGGCTTTGCGTAAAAATAAAGTGAACCATTCAAGAAATGATTGACACTATCTGTAACGTAAAACTGAGATTGTGATGCAGCATTGCCACCAATCTCATAGAACATTCCATACACCCGATGGTCTTTGTTTTCGTAAAAATCGCCTTCAATCACATCTGCTTTTTGAGTATGCTCTTGAGTCAGGTTTTGAGAGTCTCTGATCAAAGGAATGAGGTTGTTTTCGGTAACCTTAATATAGGTCAGGTAAATAGTGCCTTTTAAGGACGGGTAGTCTATGTTGATGCCAAATGAACGATTTTTATCGTCTATTTTGACTTTTCTGATCTTCGGTGCTAGGGTGTTTTTTTCGAAAGTGAAAGGCAAATCGGTATCTGTTTCTTTATATTCCGCTGGTGGATAATCCAGTCGTAAAAAACCTTTTGGTTTAGGAACGGGATCTTCGCCGCACGAAAAACAGGGGCTAACGATTAATGCAAGGGCTAAAACTTTAAATTTTATCATTTTAAAATAGTAAATTTCACTTGTTTGATGCGCTTTTTATCTAAAGCTTCAATAGTGAAAACGTAATTCTTGAAATTTATTTTACTGTTACGTCGTGGGAAAACTCCTGAAATTTCTAAAACGAAACCTGCAATGGTTTCCGCCTCGCCTTTATGGTTTTCAAAGTCAGAGTCATCTTCAAGATTCAGGATTTTGTAAAATTCCTTTAAGGTTGTTTTTCCATCAAATGAATAATTGTAATCATCTATTTTGGTAAACATCAAATCATCATCATCAAATTCATCACTGATATCGCCTACAATTTCTTCAATAACATCTTCCAACGATACCAAGCCAGAAGTACCGCCATATTCATCCACCACAACTGCTAAATGCACTTTTTTCTCTTGGAATTCTGCCATTAAGTCGTCCAGCTTTTTGTTTTCTGGCACAAAAAACGGATCGCGCAACAAGGCGGTCCAATCAAATTGTTTTCGGTCAATATAAGGGAGAAGGTCTTTAACGTATAATATGCCAACAACATTGTCAATGGTTTCCTTGTAAACAGGAATTCTTGAATAGCCATTTTTAATGACTTCTGGAATGATTTCAGAATATTTCAGATCGTTCGACAAAGCGAAAATGTCAATTCGAGGACGCATAACCTGTTTGGTGTCTGTATTTCCGAAGGAGACAATTCCTTGCAGGATTTTATGTTCTTCCATGGTCGTCTCATGCGCGCTAGTAAGTTCTAAAGCTTGAGACAGTTGATCCACACTGATATTGGATTTCTGTTTTCCCAACTTATTGTGGATGCCCACTGTGATAGAACGCATAGGCAAACTTATTGGCGAAAAGATAACATCCAAGACTTTAATGGGTTGTGCCATGAACATTGCAAATTTAATTCGGTTTCTGCTGGCGTAAATCTTTGGTAGGATTTCTCCGAAAAGTAAAATTAAAAATGTAGCAACGACCACATCAAATATAAAAGCAAGATCCAATTTAAATTGGAAAATATTGATAATCATATTTCGCCCTTCAAACGCCGCTTTACTTATGGTAGCAAAGAGCAATACGGTAGCGATATTGATGAAGTTATTCGCAACGAGTATGGTGGCCAATAATTTTTTAGGACGTTCCAGAAGTTTTGATATAATTTGGAATGCAGTCGATTTTTGCTGTAAACCATTGTCAATGTCAGAACGCGTTAGTGAGAAAAAAGCTACTTCAGCACCCGAGATAAGCGCGGAGCAGGTAAGTAATACACATATAGAAATAACTCCTATAATTAATGAGATGTTATCCGAAGATAGAAAGATTAGTAGTTGCGTGGGTTCAGGGTCCAATACAAAAGGGATTAGTTAGATTTTTAAAATGGTAAATCATCATGTTGTTCAGGTTCGGCACTATTGGTATTTGGGATTGATGCCGATTGTCCTGGGTTTGAAAGATTGTCCTGATTTTCATTTTTTGTGGTCAAAAACGTAAAATCGGTACATTGTATTTCTGTGGAATAACGCTCGATGCCCTTGTCGTCAGTCCATTTTCTTGTTTTGATACGACCTTCAATATATACTTTGTCGCCTTTGCTCAAATATTTTTCACAAATTTCGGCGGCTTTGTTGCGTACTACGATATTATGCCATTCGGTATTGCTAATACGTTCATTGGTTTGCTTACTTGTATAAGTCTCATTGGTGGCCAAAGGAAATCGTCCAACGCAATTTTTATCATCAAAATAGTGCATTTTCACATCATCTCCCAAGTGACCAATTAACATGACCTTATTTAAAGTGCCAGACATAATTTATTTGAAATTTAGATGCAAATTTAACCATTTGCAATGACTTATTTAAAAGTAATGAAAATATATGAGTTATTATTTGTTGCCGTTTGAATTTGTCAGTCTATATTGATAATTCGTTTTATGTCATTTTTTAATACGGGAAAATTATAGTACAGCACTTATAGTAAGAGTGCTTTTTTTTCTTTATCAAATTTCTCTGTGAATCTCTATTTTATTTGTGCTCTGTGTAACTCTGTGGAATGGCTTTTACAGTATACGAATCATCTGGTTTTTATGGAACGCAGAGGACGCGGATTTCTTATGATTTTAAACTGATTCTTTTTTGGACATGGATTTGACTGATTTTCACAGATAGATAACGTGATTAATAAAATTTTTCCTTTGTGCAACTCTGCGTAATAACTTTCTAAATAGCTAATCAAAGAATTCATCAATAAAATTACTAATCAAAATAGGCGTTGGATAGGTCTTTATTTTTGCAATAGGAATTCCATTATGCGGGAGTTTTTCAACTTCAATAATCCAGAATTTGGTATGTAAATGCTGATGCGAAAGTTTGTGCACAATGTCCTTACTATTATATAGACTAAATTCAAAAGGAGCGTCCTTAAATAAAGACTGTATAAAAGGATGCTTTTTAAAGTCGGCCATCTTTAGTTTCTGCTCTGTTTCCAATAATGGGAATTGATAGAGGTTTTGCCAAATTCCTTTTGTTGTCCTTTTGTGGAAAATGGTTTTTTTGTCTGTGGATAATAGGACAAGAAAATTAAAGTGTTTGGTACTAACCTTTGTTTTGTTCAATTTAACTGGTAACACCTCTGTTTTGTTTTTCTGAAGAGCTACACAACTCTCATTTAAAGGACAAATAGTACAATTCGGATTTTTGGGCTTGCATTGAATGGCGCCAAACTCCATAATAGCTTGATTATAGTCTGACGGATTTTGGTGATCCATCAAAGACGTCGCCAGTGTTTTAAATTCTTTAATGCCTTGTGTTGAATTTATGGGCGTGTCAATCCCAAAGTAACGTGACAATACTCTATATACATTGCCATCTACAACGGCGGTCGGTTCATTAAAACAAATGGAGGCGATCGCGCTAGCCGTATAGTCGCCCACGCCTTTTAATTTTAAGAGCTCTTTATAGGTGTTTGGGAAAATACCATTCAGTTCATTGGCAATATATTTTGCCGAGGTATGCAAATTGCGAGCTCGAGAGTAATAGCCTAAGCCCTGCCAAAGTTTTAAAACGTCCTCTTCCTGAGCGTGGGCAAGGTCAAAAACTGTTGGGTATTTGTCAACAAATGCTTCGTAATAGGGTAGGCCTTGCGCTACTTGTGTTTGTTGTAAGATTATTTCCGATAACCAGATATTGTACGGATTTTTGGTATTTCGCCAAGGCATCTCCCGCTTATGCTCTGAATACCAAATAGTTAATGTCTTGTTAAAATTCATCTTTTTTTTGTAATTCTCGACAAAAATAAAGCTTTACACCCTTAAATTTTAATTAATTAGGTTTGAAATATTGAAATTAAAATGACTATATTTGCATCCCTTATAATTAATAGATAAACCCTAAAATTAGTAACAATGACAAAAGCTGATCTAGTAGCAAAGATTTCTGAGAGATTAGGAATGGAAAAAGGAGATGTCCAAGCAACAGTTGAAACGTTCATGGAGGAAGTCAAAACATCTTTGGAAGGTGGAGATAACGTGTATTTAAGAGGTTTTGGAAGCTTTATTATCAAAACAAGAGCTGAGAAAACTGGAAGAAATATTTCAAAAAACACCACTATCAAAATACCAGCACACAACATTCCAGCATTTAAGCCTGCAAAAGTATTTGTAGAAAGCGTTAAATCTAATGTTGAAGTTGAGACAGTACTTAAGTAGAGTAAAGCATTAAAGGAAATATTAATTTAAAAAAGACTTGATTTATGCCAAGTGGTAAAAAAAGAAAGAGACATAAGGTAGCGACGCATAAGCGTAAAAAACGTAGACGCGCTAACCGTCACAAGAAAAAGAAATAAACTGAAAAAGTAGTTAAAAAACTACTTTTTCGTTTTTTTTACAGTAACGTTCTTTGATATGAAATTTAGGTTGTGCCACTGGTTGTGGCTAGCTTAAATTTACCGGAATTACCCCGATAGTTTATCGGGAATCCTGTGTCAAAAAATTTAGTATAATCCATCTGTTTTGATGTCTATCACAACGGATTTAAATTAACAACATGGATAAAGAATTAATTATTCGTTCGAGTTCAGATTTTGTTGATTTTGCCTTATTAAAAGATGGAAAACTTATTGAATTACATAAAGATGAAGAGGATAACAATTTTTCGGTTGGCGATGTGTTTATTGCCAAAATCCGAAAAGCTGTTCCTGGACTAAATGCTGCATTTGTTAATGTAGGGTATGAGAAAGATGCATTTTTGCATTATCATGATTTAGGGCCAAAATTACCTTCACTTTTAAAATTCGTAAAACGTGTAAGCACAGGGAAACACACAGATTTTCTACTCAAAAACTTTCAGTTTGAAAAGGATATTGATAAAGATGGCAGCATTGCCGATGCCTTAAAGTCTAATCAATCCCTCTTAGTACAAATTGTAAAAGAACCTATTTCAACCAAAGGACCTCGCATTAGTAGCGAGTTGTCAATTGCCGGAAGGTATATTGTTTTGGTACCGTTTTCCGATCGGATTTCTATTTCTCAAAAGATAGAATCTAAAGAGGAAAAAGATCGTTTAAAACGATTGGTCAAAAGCATTACGCCTAAAGGATTTGGCGTCATTGTCCGAACCGTTGCTGAAGGTAAAAAAGTGGCCGAGTTAGACACCGATTTGCAGAATTTATTGGGCCGTTGGACAGCAATGTGCAAAAAGCTTAATAAAGCCCCTCATCCAAGTAAGGTACTTGGAGAAATGAACAAAGCGTCCTCAATTTTGAGGGACATTTTTAATGATTCGTTCTCAAGTATTGTTGTGGATGATGAGGAACTTTATATGCAAGTCAAAGATTATGTGCATCAAATTGCACCAAAAAAGGAATCGATTGTGAAACATTATCAAAATAATGTACCAATTTTTGAAAAACATGGTATTGAGAGACAAATCAAGACCTCATTCGGACGTACAGTATCTATGGCAAAAGGTGCGTATATTGTGATAGAACACACCGAAGCACTCCATGTGATTGATGTGAACAGTGGGAATCGATCCAACAAAGAAAAAAATCAAGAGGATACTGCCTTGGAAGTCAACATGATTTCAGCTACAGAAATTGCCCGTCAATTGCGTTTACGCGATATGGGAGGAATTATTGTAATCGATTTTATTGACATGTCCGACGCAGAGAATCGGAAAAAACTGTACAATCATCTTCGTGACGAAATGAAGGATGATAAAGCAAAGCATAAGATATTACCTCCTAGCAAATTTGGTCTGATACAAATTACCAGACAAAGAGTGCGACCAGAAAGGAATATTGAAACAAAAGAAGAAAACCCAAATGTTGGCGGTGAGGATATTGAAGCACCTATTAAGGTGATCCAAAGAATCCAGCAAGACATGGAGCGGATTTTCAAAAAAGACTACAAAAAGGTGACCTTAAACACACATCCTTTTATAGCGGCCTTTTTGACCAAAGGATTCCCATCCATTAGGTCAAAATGGTTTTTAGAACACAAAAAATGGGTAAAAATTTTACCTAGAGATGCTTACACATATCTTGAATACCATTTTTATGATAAAAATGGAGACAAAATCAATTAGTATTAAAACCTCTTTTCATACCGATGTCATCGGAACGGAAAGGGGTTTTTTATTTTCAAAAAAGTGCTCCTTGTTTTTTTGATTCTTCTCTAAAAACTTTAAAAATATTTATACTTCAGTATTATTATATTTTTTCAAGAGCTGGATTATCATGCTGATATCCAGTGGCTAGGATGTTTTGGTGATCTGTAATTAGTAAATTCAGAAGTTATGAATTAATTTTTAGTTGAACTTTCTTACATTTTAAAAGCAACCTTTTCAAGTTTCCTGCATCTTATAAATGAACTTAAAAACTACAAAATTTAAAAAACATGAAAAAATCAAATTTTATGATCAAATCTTTAATGGGAATAGCCGTACTTTTTATGGTAAGCTGTAATTCTGATGATAGTATTTCTTGTCCAGCGGACTTAACCGGGGCTTTGAATGCTACTGAAACTGAGTTTTCTGGAACTTGGATTTTTACTGGGATGATGGCAGAGGAAGCCATTGACATTACGGACGATAAAACAGATAATCCAAACAAGGATGTTTTTGCTCAATACAGTGCTTGCGATCGTGATTTAGTTTATAGTTTCAACAGCGATAGAAAATATTCGCTTAAACAAGGTTCTTTAGCATCAGACTGTAATAACAAGGAATCATTAGCTGGAACATGGAGTTTAACGGCTGACAATGCTTTGACTTTTGTTGCTAATTGTGCGTCTCAGACTACAAAAATTGTAAAGGGTGAAGAAGGTGATACCTTCTCTTATTCGTCTACTTTGACTTTCCGTGATGTTTCTGGTCTTGTGAAGACTACTAAGGTAACATTTACCTATACGAAACAAGAACAAAATGAAACTCCTCAATAATGTGAATTGAGTTAATCTTAATACATTAAAAGTAAAAAGCGGATCGGATGTGAGCCGCTTTTTTTTTTTTTGGTTAAAACCTAGTAACTTTATGCTGAAGGGTTGGGAATCTCATTATGGACTTCCTCAATAGCATCCAAAACCTCTGAACTTAAGTTGAGATAGATGCTATCAATGTTTTCTTTAAGTTGGACTAAATTAGTTGCACCAATAATATTACTGGTCACAAAAGGCTGTTGGGTTACAAAGGCCAAAGACATCTGCGCTAAAGATAAATTGTGATTATAAGCAATAGCAAGGTAGCGTTTTGTTGCTTCTGTACATTGTGCACTGCTATATCTTGCAAACCTTGTAAAGAGATTCAATCTTGAATTTATGGTATCTTTACCCATAATATATTTTCCAGATAGCACGCCACAGCCCAATGGCGAATACGCTAAAAGTCCGATGTTTTCTCTCATGGCAATTTCTGCCATATCGCCTTCAAAGCTCCGATTGAGTAAGGAATAGGCATTTTGAACCGTAAGCATTCTCGGTAGATGGTGTGTTTTAGACTCCTCCAAAAAGCGCATTGTTCCCCATGCTTTTTCATTAGAAATCCCAACATGTCTAACTTTTCCTGATTTGATAATGCCATCAAAAGTGTGGAGGATTTCATTAAAGTTATCTTGCCACTGGTCATCTTCATGTTTATAATCACGAATGCCCAAAGTGTTAGTATTGCGTTCTGGCCAATGTAGTTGATACAAATCAATATAATCGGTCTTCAAGCGTTTTAAACTGTTGTTAACCGCGTCTTTTAAAGCTTCAGGACTAAAGCCATTCGTTCTGATGTGAGCGGTATAATCTCCTGTACCAGCTATTTTAGAAGCCAAAACGACCTTGTCTCTATTTCCAGATTTTTCAAACCAATTGCCAATGATGCGCTCGGTATCTGCGTAAGTTTTTGCTTCAGCAGGAACAGGGTAAAGTTCTGCCGTGTCAAAAAAATTAATGCCTCGTTCCAAGGCATAATCCATTTGTTCAAAAGCCTCGTCTTGGGTATTTTGAAGTCCCCAAGTCATAGTTCCCAAACACAGTTTGCTGACTTTTAAATTGGTGTGGGGAAGTGTGGTGTATTTCATAAGTGGTTATTTCATTTCCACGAAGGTGGAATTCTCCCTGCGAAGGCAGGGATCTTATTTGAGTTATATGTATTCAGTGGGGTAAATTTAAAAAGACCTGTCAGGTTTCAAAAACCTGACAGGTCTGAAATCAGTTAATAAAATTAATCATTCAACAATTTTGAAATTTCATCTAATTTCGGGGTTAAAATAACTTCTATTCTTCTGTTTTTAGCTTTGCCTTCGTTGGTGTCGTTTGTAGCTATTGGTGCAAATTCTCCACGGCCAGCAGCAGTTAAGTTTTCTGGATTAATGGCCGGGTTCTCTCTTAAAATTTGAACAATGGCCGTCGCACGTTTTGTTGATAAATCCCAGTTGCTGTTCATGACTCCTGTTCCCGTGTAAGGCACGTTGTCTGTATGTCCTTCAATCAAAATAGCAATGTCTGGATTTTCAGCCAATACGCTTCCTAATTGTTGTACGGCTTGTTTTCCATTCACACCCACGGCCCAACTTCCAGATTGAAACAACAATTTGTTTTCCATCGAAACGTAGACTTTTCCGTCACGTTGTTCAACCGTCAAGCCTTTGCCTTCAAAGTTGGTTAAGGCTCTTGAAATGGCATCTTTTAGTTTATTCATGGCCGCATCTTTTGAGGCGATTACGCTTTCAAGTTCGGCAATGCGGTTTGAACGCGCTTCCATGTCTTGTTTTAATTTTTGTAAACGTGCATTTTCGGCAGCGAGTGCTTGTTCCTTAGCTTCTAGTTGCGCCAATAACTCTCTATTCTTTTTAGCATTATCAGCAATGGCCGAAGAACTGTTTTGTTCTAAAGCCTGGTAGGATTGTTGTAAATTATCAAGATTGGTTTTTGCAATATCGTAATCTTTTTGAAGTTGATTGCGTTTTGCAGTGGTGTCATCGTAATCTCTTTGAAGTTGTGCTAATCTGTTCTGTGCAAGAATTAAATCTTTTTTAAGATCGGCATTATCATCAGATATTTTACGATTCTCTTTTCTTAAAGTGGCGTATTTATTTTCTAAATCAGTATAGATTTTTTTAGATACGCAAGACGTTGTTAATACAAGCGTTAATGCAATAAGGGACAATTTTTTAATCATGTTTATAGATGTTTAGGTGTTTGTTGTTAAGGTATTTGTTGTTTGGTTGTTAGTTGTTAATTTGATATTATGTGATTGCCACGAATACACGAATGCTTTTCGGCTGCCAACTGCCGACTGCCGACTGCTGACTGCCGACTGCCAACTGAAGACTGCCAACTGTCTTAATCCTCAATTTCAAGCAAAATCGGACAATGATCACTATGTATCGCATCCGAAAGGATAACGCTGCGTTTTAGTTTTTCTTGTAAAGGTGCACTCACTAATGCGTAATCCAATCGCCAGCCCTTGTTTCGTTCTCGGGAATTAGCTCTGTAGCTCCACCACGTGTAATGGTCAGGTTCCTTGTTAAAGTGTCTGAAAGAGTCTATAAACCCGTTGTTCATGAAGTTGCCAATCCAGTGGCGTTCTACAGGTAAAAAACCAGAAACGTTTGAAAGACCTTTCGGATTGTGGATGTCTATTTCTTCATGACAGATATTATAATCGCCCAAAATAATCAGATTTGGAATGTCTTTTTTTAATTCGTCTATATAATAATGAAACATATCCATATAATCAAATTTGTGCTGCAAACGGGCATCGTTGGTACCAGAGGGCAGATACAAACTCATTATAGACACGTTATCAAAATCGACTCTAATATTTCGACCTTCAAAATCCATGGAGGCACTTCCCGTCCCATATTCCACATGATTTGGCTTGGTTTTACTGAGGATGGCAACGCCACTATAGCCTTTTTTTTGAGCACTGAACCAATAATGATATGGATAGCCAGCCTCTTCAAAAACGGTGACGTCCAATTGTTCTTTCATCGCCTTAATTTCCTGCAGACAAATCACATCAGGATTGGCGCTTTTTAACCAATCGATGAAGCCTTTGTTGAGTGCTGCGCGAATACCGTTGACGTTGTAAGAGATGATTTTCATTAAGTGAGTATTAAGATGTGAGTATCAAGTACAAAGATTAAAGCTTAACAATTAATTGGACAACTGAATTCTTAATACTTTGTACTTGATACTTTATACTGTTTTCGGTGCAAACTTAAATAATACTGTACTTTTATACGATAATTTTAAAGGCATTTTAACGATAATATATTTTGGTCTTTAGAAGTTAATGTAAGAGATGAAAATTGCCGCTTCACTTGTCTTTTTTTTAATCGGTTGTTGTGTGTATGCACAGCGGCCGAGCGCCAATTATAGAACGAAAAAGATGGCTGTGAACGATTCGATTCAAATTGATTCGGTAAGCATCAATTCCAGTCAATTCAGTCTTAAGACGAAAAACGACGTCTATATTGATACCTCTTATTATAAAGTGGATTTTTCAAAAGCACTTTTAATCTTCAAAAAACCGATCGCGACAGATTCGGTGATCATCGATTATCTCAGATATCCAAACTTCATCACGCGAAAATATTTTCAGCTCGATGATAATATTGTTGTTGATAATACGAACAATATGCAGCAATTATACAAGATGCAGCGCTCAACTTTAACGCAAATTTTTACACCTTTTGAAGGGTTAACCACGTCTGGAAGTATTTCAAGAGGCGTGACCATAGGAAATAATCAGAACTCTGTTTTGAATAGCGAACTGGATTTGCAAATTTCAGGAAAGTTGAGCGATAAAGTGTCCTTACGAGCGTCCATTCAAGATGCCAATATTCCATTGCAGGAAGGTGGTTATTCGCAACGTTTGGATGAGTTTGATCAAGTTTTTATTGAATTGTTCAGCGATAATTGGCGGATAAGAGCTGGGGATATCGATTTGCAGAATACTGATTCCTATTTTGCAGGTTTCAGTAAACGTGTCCAGGGTTTAAATGTCGATGTTGATTTAGGTAATGATGACACTAAGACACATCTTTTTGCTGCGGGTGCTTTGGTAAGGGGTCAATTTACCACCAGTCAGTTTAGAGCGCAAGAGGGCAATCAAGGTCCCTATAAATTAAGAGGGCCCAACAACGAGTTGTATGTGCTGGTTATTTCGGGAAGTGAAACGGTTTATGTGAATGGAATGCCAATAAAAAGAGGCGAAAATCAAGATTATATCATCGATTATAATGCTGGCGAAATTATTTTCAATGCCACTTTTCCGATGACTTCTGAAATGCGAATTACGGTAGATTACCAATTCAGTGAACGCAATTTTTCACGATTTACAACATTTGGTGGTGGAAGTGTTGAAACCGAAAAGTTCAAGATAGGTGCTTCGGTCTATTCGGAAGTCGATTCTAAAAATCAACCCTTACAACAGAATTTATCGCCTGAACAGGTCCAAATTCTGGCCAATGCTGGTGATGACCAATCCCTAATGGTAGCTCCATCTGGTTCACCTGAGCCCTATAATGAGAATCGTATTTTATATAAAAAAGAAGTGATTGGCGGTGTCGAAGTTTATGTGTTTTCAAGTAATCCGCAAGATGAATTGTACAGTGTTAAATTCCGAAGGGTCGGCAATAATCAAGGCGATTATGTGCTGATCAATACCAATGCGGTTTCTAATATTTATGAATATGTATCGCCTATTTCTGGCCTGCCTCAAGGCAATTATGCCGCGATTGTACAATTGATTGCACCAACAAAATTGCAAGTTGCCGTGGTTAATGGTAACTATAAACCCACTGAACGCACCGACATTTACTTTGAAGCGGCGGGAAGTAAAAATGACTTGAATCTCTTTTCTAATTTGGATGATAACAACAACGATGGATTTGCGGGAAAACTTCGTGTACGACAAGATGTGATTAAAAAGGACAGCCTTTGGAATATGTCCGCCATTCTTGATGCCGATATGATTCAACAGAATTTTAAAAGTATTCAACGCTTGTATTATGCTGAGTTTAATCGGGATTGGAATTTAGAAATGCCTCTGGGAAATCAAAATTTGCTGACTGCTGGTCTTGATCTTTTCCATCCAAAGCATGGCATCGCCAGTTATAAATTTGAGCATCTTAATTATTCTGAAAATTTTAATGGCAATCGTCATAGTGCGTTTGCCAGTTTGAAATTTGATCAATGGCAGGTGTTTTCAAATTCTAGTGTGTTGCGCAGTGAAAGTGATCTTTCAGAATCGACATTTTTAAGAACGTTCAATAGATTTACATATAACTTCAAGAATCAATGGTTGGGCACAAAGTTAGCGGCCGAGGATAATGAGCAACGTGAAATATTCACCAATCAATTGACCGCCTTGAGCCAACGATTTAAATCGGCGGAAGTGTTTTACGGAATGGGCGATAGCACCAAAGTTTTTGCGGAAGTGGGCTATAGACATCGTGTGAATGACAGTCTTCGCATGAATCGTGTGGAAAAAGTGAGTAGTTCAAATACCTATTATCTCAAGTCCAAGCTCATTCAGAATACGGCTACAAATTTGGGTGTTTATATCAATTATCGCAGTTTGAAATCGGTGGATGCCGCCATTGAGGATGAGCACTCCTTGAATTCAAGAATGACCTTTAATCAGCAATTGTTTAATCAAATTGTGCAATGGAATACCGTTTTTGAAACCAATTCGGGAAGTTTGCCGCAGCAAGATTTTACCTATGTCAAAGTAGAACCTGGCCAAGGTTCCTACAGTTGGATAGATTATAATAACAACGGCATTCAGGAATTGGATGAATTTGAAATCGCGCAATTTCAAGATCAAGGAGAATATATACGGGTGTTATTGCCCAACCAAGTATTTATTCAAACACATCAAAATAGGTTGAGTCAAACGGTAACCATCAATCCGCAGCAATGGGCGGTAAGCGATAGTAACGCCGAGAAGTTCTGGTCGCATTTTTACAATCAGACGTCGTATTTAGTAGATCGAAAAATTAAAAGAGAAAATAATGCCTTTGATTTGAATCCGTTTGCGGGGAACGATGAAAATCAGTTGGCACTGAACAAAAACGTTCGGAATGTTCTGTTTTTCAATAGAGGCAAACAATATTTTACAACCTCCTACACATTTTTGGCCAACACGGCGAAAACCTTGCTTTCCATCGGATTTCAAGAGAGTAAGCTCAAAAGCCATCAGGTTAATTTTAATCACAAATTTGCCGAAAGTTGGCTCTTGAATTTAAAAACCAGTTTAGAAGAAAACGAAAGTTTAAGCGAGAATTTTGCATCGCGAAATTTCTTGATTGATGAAACGCGCTTGCAGCCTAAAGTGTCGTATTTATTAAATGAAAACGCCCGTTTTGATGTGTTTTATCAATACACGTCCAAAGACAATACCATCGGTAATATGGAAGCCTTGCTTCAGAATAATATTGGGATTTCCTTTACCTATAACAAAGCTCAAAAAGTGGGGCTTACAGGCGAGATCAATTTTTTTGACAACACTTTTGAAGGCAACGCAAATACCCCGGTATCCTATCAAATGTTAGAAGGACTACAACCAGGGAATAATTTTACTTGGACTTTATTGGCACAACGGAAGTTGACAGCTTTTTTGGATTTAAACCTCAATTACTTCGGACGAAAAACAGAAACATCGAAAACAATTCATATCGGAACCATTCAGTTGAAGGCTTATTTTTAGTGTATGATGCACATCATATTATACGTCAATTTTTTTATGTAGATTTGCTTTTGTTATGTCAAAACTAGTTGCCGTATTATATGCTTCCCTGATTCTTTTTCAAAGTTTGAACATTAGCTTTGAAGACGTTTCAAAATTTAGCGTGCTATTGGAACATGCTTCCTATCATAAAGATACTTATGGGGATTCCTTTTTTGATTTTCTTGCTGAACATTACGGCGAAGCTTCTTTAGGATATGGGATTGATCATTCTGAGCATAAGGATTTACCCTTCAAAAATGACAGTAAAACCTGTTGTCATGTGAATTCTTCTTTTACACTTCAAACCATTGATTTTGTAAGATCTTACACCTCTTTTGTTGAAATTCCTTTTAATTTCTTTTACAAGGAATCAACGTCTTCCTTTGTGAAACCGTCTGTGTTTCAGCCCCCTCGATTCGCATAATTCGTTTTAGATTAAGTTATTTTAAATAAGCTGTTTATCGATGGCTTATAACGCTTTATGTATGAATTATGTTAGGACATATTATTAAATTTAGTTTAAAGAATAAGCTAATTATTCTATTGTTTATGGGATTTATCATTGGTTTCGGAATTTTTTCCTTGACTAAAATCCCCATTGGAGCCGTTCCAGATATTACCAATAACCAAGTGCAGGTTATTACCACCTCGCGCAATTTGTCCACACAAGATGTGGAGCAGTTTATTACCTATCCTGTGGAATTGGAAATGGCCAATTTACCGGGAGTTATTGAGATCCGCTCGACTTCAAAATTTGGACTTTCTATTGTGACCGTTGTGTTTGAAGATGACATGGGGACTTATCTGCCACGCCAATTAATTGCCGAAAAGATTAGTTCTGCTTCCGAAAAAATTCCCGAAGGTTTTGGAAGGCCAGAAATGGGTCCTATTACTACGGGTCTGGGCGAAATCTACCAGTATATTCTGGATGTAAAACCGGGTTATGAAGACCGGTATAGCATTACTGAGTTGCGCACCATCCAAGATTGGATCGTAAAACGTCAATTGTCGGGAATTCCTGGCGTCGTTGAGGTTAATACATGGGGCGGTTTTTTAAAGGAATACGAGGTCGCCATCAATCCGCAGCAATTGAATGCCATGAATATTTCGATTTCAGAAATTTATGACGCTTTGGAAAAAAACAACAGTGTCGCTGGCGGTGGGTACATTGAGAAAAATAATCAGGCCTTTTTTATTCGAGGCGAAGGTTTGGTAGCGTCACTTCAAGATATTGAAAATATCGTCGTTAAAAATGATGGCGTTCCTATCTATGTCAAGGACATTGCTAAAGTTGGTTTTGGACATGCCACACGTTTCGGTGCCATTACCGGAAATGGAGAAGGGGAGAAAGTGATGGGGCAAATCATGATGATCAAGGATGGAGACTCCAAGAAAATCATTGAGGCTGTTAAGGATCGGGTCGCTGCCATTGAGCAAAGTTTGCCAGAAGGGGTTTATATCAATGCCTTTTTAGAGCGAACAGAGCTTATTGATAAGACCACATTTACAGTGGCAGAAAATCTCGTTTTGGGGTCATTGATTGTCATTTTTGTGGTGGTTTTATTATTGGGTAACTGGCGTTCAGGCTTGGTGGTCGCTTCGGTAATTCCATTGAGTTTGCTGTTTGCTATTTCAATGATGAATGTGTTTGGCGTGGATGCCAATTTAATGAGTCTCGGTGCTATTGATTTCGGAATTATCATTGATGGCTCGGTCATTATTGTGGAGTTTATCGCCTTTCAGATCGTGAAGCAAAGTGGTAAAATTCAGGGGCTGTCAAAGGCGGATCAGCGTTCTGAAATAGATCGGATTACTTTAAAAAGTGCTTCCAAAATGATGAATTCGGCCATTTTTGGACAATTGATCATTCTAATCGTTTTTATTCCGATCCTGTCCTTGAGTGGCGTAGAAGGTAAAATGTTCCGACCTATGGCGATGACGTTTAGTTTTGCACTCGTAGGTGCGATGATCTTTTGTTTGACCTATGTTCCGGTGGTATCGTCTCTATTTTTAAAAACAGGAAAACAAAAGGATTCCAATATTTCAGTTCGGTTAATGCGATTTTTAAATAGGCAATACCGTCCAATAATTAATTGGGCATTTTTGAATACACGGATTGTTGTCGGATCATCAGTACTATTATTGATCTTAAGTGGTTGGGTTTTTAGTCGAATGGGAGGCGAATTTGTACCTACGCTTGATGAAGGCGATTTTGTAATTCAACCCGTCTTAAAAACAGGAACATCCTTGAGTAAAACCATTGAGGTCACGACTAAAATTGAACAAATATTATTGGAAAACTTTCCTGAGGTAGATCAAGTGGTCACGCGAATAGGTGCTGCTGAAGTGCCAACCGATCCCATGTCCATGGAAGAAAGTGACGTGATCATTACTTTAAAACCGAAAAAAGAATGGACTTCTGCCAGTTCAAAAAACGAATTGGCCGATAAGTTTGAAGAAGCTTTGAAAGTCATTCCAGGATTGGAAGTGGAGTTTACGCAACCAATTGAAATGCGTTTTAATGAATTGATTACAGGTGTTCGAGCAGATTTGGCCATCAAGATTTTTGGGGATGATTTATCGGTTTTAGCACATAAGGCAGATGAAATTAAAAATTTGATCCAACATGTAGAAGGTGCTTCAGATATTATTGTTGAAAAAGTAGAAGGGTTACCGCAAATGAGTGTCAAATTCAACCTCGCAAAAATTGCAAGATATGGTCTTAATATTTACGATCTGAATCAATTGATTTCCACAGGTTTTGCTGGTGGCACCGTCGGTAGTGTTTTTGAAGGTGAACGTCGATTCGATTTGGTTGTTCGACTCGAGGAATCCAAACGCAAGAATATTGAACATCTTCAAAATTTATATGTTGATGTGCCTAACGGCGGTAAAATTCCTTTAAGTGAATTGGCTGAGATTACTTACACCACAGGGCCTGCGCAAATATCGCGCGATGATACCAAACGACGTATCGTGGTTGGCGTCAATGTTAGAAATCGAGATTTACAATCGGTGGTTGATGAAGTACAAACGATTATTGATAGTAAACTAAAGTTGCCAACTGGCTACACGATAACCTATGGCGGACAGTTTGAAAACTTGCAAAGTGCCAAAGCACGATTGATGATTGCTGTTCCTGTGGCGTTAGTACTCATCTTTATCTTGCTCTACTTCGCCTTCCATTCCGTTAAGGATGCTTTGTTGATTTACTCTGCCATTCCTTTATCTGCAGTGGGGGGAATTCTATTTTTATGGATGAGAGATTTGCCGTTCAGTATTTCGGCAGGAGTAGGTTTTATTGCGCTTTTCGGAATCGCCGTCCTCAACGGAATTGTATTAATCGAACATTTTAAGGAGCTTAAAAGCCAGGGTGTTACTGATGTTGAAGAACGCATCAAACGTGCTACACAAGAGCGTTTAAGACCGGTATTGCTTACGGCATCTGCTGCGGCCTTAGGATTTTTACCGATGGCTATCTCTACCAATGCTGGTGCAGAAGTACAGCGACCATTGGCTACTGTGGTTATTGGTGGCTTAATCAGTGCGACAATTTTAACGCTGGTGGTATTGCCCGTTTTATATGCTTGGGTAGAAAAGAAAAAGGAACTAAAAATGAATAAAACAGGACTTTTAATAGTGGTTTTTTTAATGCTGACCTTTAATTTGAGTGCTCAGGAAAAACCGATGACGATTGAAGAGACGATTAATCTGGCGATTGAAAATAATTATGGATTAAAAGCGTCTGCATTACAAATCGAGGAAGCGGATGCGTTGGTCGGAAGTGCGTTCAGTTTTGATAAAACCTCTGTGTATTACCATTATGACCAAAATAATCTCGCCGTTAATAATCTCCCTCTAAAAGTGTTTGGCGTCACACAAGATTTTAAATTTCCAACGGTGTATTTTGCTGATAAAAAAGTGAATCGGGCGCAAGTGAACTTACAAGAATCTGCACGTGATATCAAACTTCAAACTTTGAAAAGAGAGGTGTATTTGGCCTATTACAATTTGAGTTATGCCAAGAACAAGGAAAGGTCTTATCAGTATTTAGATAGTTTATATCAGAATTTCGCTCATGCGGCCAAACGACGTTTTGAATTAGGTGAAACCAATTATTTGGAGATGATCACTGCCCAATCGAAACAAAAACAATTGGAAACGCTTTACAAACAATCGCAACAAGAAGTCATGATGTTTAATGCACAATTGAAGAAAATCGTTCAGGTAGATGAAATCACGGTTCAAGAAGAACCTCTGCAAAAGTTGTCTATTCAGTCTTTAACTATAAAGGATGATCCTGGATTACTTTATTTTGAACAGTCCAAATCTTATTACGAAGCGCGCTTGCAACAAGAAAAACAAAGTTTATTGCCCGATGTGAGTCTTCAGTATTTTCATGGCACTAATGATGGGCTCAATAAAAATTTAATAGGCTATCAATTTGGATTAAAAATTCCGTTATTGTTTTCTGGAAATACTTCAAAAATAAAAGCCTCTAAAATTGCCCAGGATATTGTAGAACAACAACATCAGGATTACAAATCCAAATGGCAAGCTGAGCAAGAAGCGCTATTTGCCAAACTGCAACAGTATAATGAAGCAGTCATCTATTATCAAACTCAGGGCAAGCAACTTTCAGAAGAAATCCTGAAAACCGCAGAGCGCACATTCAAAGAAGGCGAAATTGACTTCTTCCAATATATTCAAAGCATTGAGATTTCAAAGGATATTGAATTGACCTATCTCGACAATCTTAATGGTTATAATCAAACAATTATTGCAATCAATTATTTAATTTTAGACTAATGAAACAGTTATATATCGTATTTGTTTTCATGCTTTTAGTAGCTTGTGGAACTGATAAAAACAATCAACCATCCGAAGAAACCCTGAAGGTAACTGATGAGTTGGTGATTACAAAGCAACAGTTTGACGGCGAACACATGGCATTTGGAACTCTTGAAGAACATGATTTTAATACCATTGTTAAAGTGAGCGGCATGATTGATGTGCCCACGCATAATCAGTCGAATGTCAGCACTTTTGTTGGCGGATATGTGACTAAAACGCCATTGTTGATTGGTGATGAGGTTAAGAAAGGGCAGTTTTTAGTGACTCTGGAAAACACGGATTATATTGAAATTCAGCAGCAGTATTTGGAATTGGCTGAGAAACTCAATTATTTGAAATCTGAATTTACACGTCAAAAAACCTTATATGATGAAAAGATTACGTCACAAAAAAACTTTTTAAAAGCTGAAAGCGACTATAAAAGCAGTTTGGCGCATTACAACGGATTGAAAAAGAAGTTGCAAATGATGAACATCAATCCGACATCTGTTGAAAATGGAACCATCGCTTCCAGCATTAATATTTATGCACCAATTGATGGCTTTGTGACTAAGGTAAACGTGAGTAACGGTACTTATGTGTCGCCTGCCGATGTGATTTTGGAAATTATTGATACCGATCATATTCATCTGGAGTTGTCCGTATTTGAAAAGGATATTCTTAAAATAAAGAAAGGCCAGGAAATTGATTTCAGGATTCCTGAAGCTTCCGATAGCATCTATAAGGCCGAAGTACATTTGGTAGGCACAACCATCGATCCGACCAGTAGAAGAGTTACGGTGCATGGGCATATTGATGACGATCACACCGGATTTATTGTGGGAATGTTTGCTGAAGCTGAAATTATCATTGGTGCTTCAAAAGCGTTGGCATTGCCTAAAACTGCAGTAATTCAGGTTGAAAATGATTATTTTGCGTTAATATTAGAAAGTGAAACGCCTACCGAATACCAGCTGAAAAAAGTTAAATTGAACCTCGGTATGCAAACGGAAGATCTTGTGGAAGTTTTAAATGCCGAATCCTTCAAGGATAAAAAGATTGTCGTTAATGGTACTTATATGCTGCTAAACACGACGGAAGGTGGCGAACATTAAAATTAAATCGTAAGGTATGTCAGAACATCATCATGAAAGTAAAAAGCACAATCATGGCCACGACCATAATGGCATTTTTGGATCCCGTACAGAATTGTATTTGTCCCTATTGTGTGGTGCTTTTCTCTTAATTGGTTTTTCTATTCAGCTTTTTGGATGGGAATACCAATCCATGTGGAACTCTATTATTCCTTATATGATTGCCTACGGATTTGGTGGTTATTATATTACGATTGAAGCTTTTCACCAAATCAAAAGAGGTGGTTTTGAAATTGACTTTTTAATGATTGCTGCGGCCATTGGCGCTGCATATATAGGAAGTTGGGCAGAAGGCGCTTTGTTGTTATTTCTATTCAGTTTAGGTCATGCTTTGGAGAATTACGCCATGAATAAGGCGAAAAAATCCATTGAAGCTTTACAGGATTTGACGCCTAATACAGCATTAGTTAAAAGAGGCGATCTCATAGAGGAAGTAAGTCTTGAATCCTTAAAAATAAATGATATTATTGTCGTCAAACCTCATTCTCAAATTGCGGCAGATGGTGTGATCATCACAGGTAGTAGTGCCATCAATCAGGCGCCAATCACGGGGGAAAGTATGCCGGTTGATAAAATAGCCATTGAGACGATTGAAAATCTTCCAAAGTTTGAGGACATTGATAGTTCTAGTGTTGTTTTTACGGGCACCATAAATGGCGATGGCAGCATCGAAGTTTTGGTTATGAAACTTAGTGAGGATTCTACGGTCGCCCGTTTGGTCAAAATGGTAAGTGAAGTGGAAACCCAAAAATCGCCTACGCAACGCATGACCAAAAAGTTTGAAAAATGGTATGTGCCCGTGGTCATTGTTGTTGTGACGATGTTATGCTTCGCTTATATGGTTGTTGATGAAACCTTCAATGAAAGCTTGTATAGAGCGATTACCGTGTTGGTTGCGGCAAGTCCTTGTGCCCTGGCAATTTCGACACCAAGTGCGGTTTTAAGTGGTATTGCGCGCGCCGCTCAAAAAGGAGTCTTGATCAAAGGTGGAAAAGCGTTGGAAGATCTCGGCTCCATTCAAACCATCGCCTTTGATAAAACAGGAACCCTGACGGAAGGGAAACCCAAACTTACCAATATCATTCCAAGTGAAAATTATGATGAGCGCGATTTGGCACGCATTATCTTAGAAGTCGAAAGTTTAAGCAATCATCCCCTCGCACGAGCGATTGCTAAAGGAGTGAAATCACAATATCAAATGGTTCACGAAAATTTAGCCGCTCACGTCAACGCCATTCAAGGGAAAGGGATTAGTGCGCACTACCAAGATCAAAAGGTTTTTATTGGGAATGAAAAGCTGATGACTGATGAAGGCATGGTCGTTTCTTCTGAATTAAAGATGAAAATGGGGATTTTGTTGAAGGAAGGTCATACCGCAATGTTGGTGGCTTATAATCATGCGGTCGTCGGTTTAGTGAGTGTTATGGATGTGCCAAGAAGTACGGCAGTTGAAACCCTGAAAAGATTAAAAGCGATTGGTATCAATCGAATGGTTATGCTGACCGGCGACCACCAAAATGTAGGAGATTCCATTGCCAGACAAATTGGATTGACGGAAGCCAAAGGGAATTTGCTACCAGAAGATAAAGTTGAGGCCGTAAAGGCACTTATGAAACAGGATGGGAAAATCGCCATGGTGGGCGATGGTGTTAATGATGCGCCAGCCATGGCTTTTAGCACCGTTAGTGTGGCGATGGGCGCTGCAGGAAGTGACGTCGCTCTTGAAACTGCAGATGTGGCCTTAATGTCAGATAAAATTGAAATGTTGCCTTTTGTGATTGGGTTGAGTAGAGCGTCCAAACGAATCATTACTCAAAACATTTGGATCAGTATGGGTGTGGTTGCTTTATTGGTGCCTGCTACCATTTTAGGTTTTACCAATATTGGATTGGCCGTGATTTTTCATGAAGGATCTACTTTAGTCGTGGTTCTTAATGCGTTGCGATTGTTGGCTTACGATGAGAAATAAAGTTTTTTAGATTTATATTTTTCCTTAGTATTGTAGCGCCTAATATTTTACCCCTAAATTCAATCGCTTACTTATGAAAAATTATGTTGTTGCATTTTTAATGCTATTTGCTGTTTTGGCTTCCCAGGCTCAAAATGATAGTATTCCCAAAAATAATTTCGGAAAAAATGAGATCAAAGTAAACGCTTTATTTCTTTTGCTTGGGACGTTTGAAGGAAGTTATGAGCGAAACTTATCAGAAAATTCGGCGATTGGAATGTCAGTCTTGATTCCGTTTGAACGTGAGTTTATAGAAAACGATATCAATTATTATGTATCTCCATACTACCGTGTTTTTTTTGGTAAGAAATATGCTGCAGGATTCTTTTTAGAGGGCTTTGGGATGTTGAACTCCATTCGTACCTCTTATCGTTATTATATAGATAGTGGCACTTATCATGATATCGAAAGTACTACCGATTTCGCGTTGGGCTTGGGGCTGGGAGGAAAATGGTTCACTAAAGGCGGATTTGTTTTTGAAATCAATGGCGGTCTCGGAAGAAATTTATTCAATGCCGGTAATGACAATGCTGTTACTTTTGTTGGTAAATTAGGATTTAATATGGGTTATAGGTTTTAAGTAGAAACACCCAAAAGATAAATTCCAAATTCTAGAATAAAAACAAAATCCCAAATTCCAAATTCCAAAATTGAAACAAAAATAAAAATCCCAAATTCCAACGGTATGTTATTGGAATTTGGGATTTGATCGTTTGAATATTGAGGCCTCTGCCTTTACATCGACAAGCTCAGTAACCACGAAGGAGTCTATGTTAAGAATGATTTTCTGAAGTTTCATGGTCAAGAGTGATTATTGGACTATGCTGAAAAGTAACTATTCAGGATTTTGAAAAAGCCATAAAATAAAAATCCCAAATTCCAACGGTATGTTATTGGAATTTGGGATTTTATATTTTGAATATTGAGGCTCCTGCCTTCGCAGGAGTCTTTTTTTACATTTTCATCAACCACGTTTTGACATCAACTTCTTGTTTGATGAGCTCACGTAAGTCTTCGATTTTTACACGGGTTTGTTCCATAGTGTCTCTATTACGAATGGTTACCGTGTTATTTTCTAAAGTTTCATGGTCAACGGTAATACAAAACGGAGTTCCGTTGGCATCTTGTCTTCTATAACGTCGGCCTACGGCATCTTTATCGTCATAAGCCACGTTGAAATCCCATCGTAGGTCGTCCATAATTTGACGTGCAATTTCTGGTAAACCATCTTTTTTAACCAATGGTAAAATAGCCGCTTTAACAGGTGCTAATACAAATGGTAATTTTAAAACGGTTCTGGTGGTATTATTTTCTAATTCTTCTTCAACTAAGGAGTTTGAAAACACTGCCAAGAACATACGATCCAAACCAATCGATGTTTCCACTACGAAAGGCGTGTAGCTTTGGTTAGTTTCATGGTCAAAATACTGTAGTTTTTTGCCTGAAAATTCTTCGTGCTGTTTTAAATCGAAATCGGTTCTGGAGTGAATCCCTTCCAATTCTTTAAATCCGAATGGGAATTTGAATTCAATATCGGTGGCAGCGTCAGCATAATGCGCCAACTTCTCATGGTCATGGAAACGGTAATTCTCCGCACCCATGCCTAAAGAAAGGTGCCATTTCATTCGAGCTTCTTTCCAATATTCAAACCATTCTTTTTGAGTGCCTGGTTGAATGAAAAACTGCATTTCCATTTGTTCAAACTCACGCATTCTGAAAATAAACTGTCTGGCGACAATCTCATTTCTAAAAGCTTTACCGGTTTGCGCAATTCCGAAAGGAATCTTCATACGTCCTGTTTTTTGGACGTTTAGGAAATTCACAAAAATACCTTGAGCCGTTTCCGGACGTAAGTATAAATCCATCGCCGATTCTGCAGAAGCTCCTATTTTGGTACCAAACATCAAGTTGAATTGCTTCACTTCCGTCCAGTTTCTACTTCCAGTGACCGGATCGGCAATTTCTAATTCCTCGATTAATGCCTTCACATCTGCTAAATCTTCAGTTTCTAAAGATTTTGCCATGCGCGACAGAATGCGTTTTATATCTTCATAATAACCAACAACTCTTGGATTGGTGGTTATAAATTCTTCTTTGTTAAAAGCATCTCCAAAGCGTTTTTCTGCTTTAGCAACTTCCTTTTCAATTTTGGCTTCAATCTTAGCGCAGTAGTCTTCTATTAAAACATCTGCACGGTAGCGTTTTTTTGAATCCTTATTGTCAATTAACGGGTCGTTAAAAGCATCAACGTGTCCTGAAGCTTTCCAGGTTGTTGGATGCATGAAAATTGAAGAGTCAATGCCTACAATATTGTCATTCATTTGTACCATGGCTTTCCACCAATAGTCACGAATGTTTTTCTTTAGTTCAGCGCCATTTTGTGCATAGTCATATACTGCACTTAGGCCATCATATATTTCACTGCTTTGAAATACGTATCCATATTCCTTGGCGTGAGATATAACCTTCTTAAATTGATCGTCCTGATTTGTCATGCTGCAAAAATAGAAAACCCTTCCAATTAAAGGAAAGGTTTGCATAAATAAATTTTATTGGGTTAGTTTAGAATAATTTGTGTGCCGCCGAGCTTTCTTTCATTATGAAAAACTGAAACGTAATACGTGCCTTTTGGAAATGGAATATCCTTGCTTTTTGCATTGACGGTTGTGCAAATATCCATCATTTCGTTGTTGTAATTAATGAGTTGCTTATCACTATAAATGAGTAAGGCCTTACCAAATTCAACCGAACCTTTAGTTCCAAAAACATTGTTTAACGGATTCAAAATTTGGATGTAAATTTCCTTCATCCCTTTTTCGGTCAAGGTGTTCTCTGCCAGTGTGAAGCAGACGTTAATAAAGTTGGCATGAGACGCTTTAGTGGTCTCCATCGTGTCAACTCCTGATTTGTATGCTTTTGCATTGAATGAATTTGCAGTTAACAGGGATTCCTTTTCGAGCGTCCCGTTCAAGGACATATTCGTTTTTAAAAGCGCATTGTTGACTTTTTTTTGCTCTTTTAAAGCATTGTGAGCCATTAATTTTTCCTTTTCCAAGCGTTCGTTGAGCAAGCTGATGGAATCTACAATTTTAAAAAGAGAGGTGTTTTTTGATTTAATATTAGAAAGATCAGATTTGACGCTTGTAAACACAGAAAAATCACTGGCCATCAGTCTTAATTTTTCTGAAGATGATTTAGCGTCTTGTTTGATGCTGTCTAATTGTTCCGATAAGATAGTGCTAGTTTGGCTTATGGCATCATATCTCAATATCATTTGAGATAGTTCGCTTTCAACAAGTTTTTTCTCTTGTTTCAAAGAGAGGTGCTCAGCTTTATTGGATTGGTAAGTACTAAAACTAAAAACGCCAACAAAAGCAAAACCGACAATCAATGAGCCAATAATAATTTTATAGCTAAAAATTTGAGGGTTAACTATCATAATTAATTATTAAGGGGAAATAGGGATTATTTAATTAAATGCAGCCAAAATATATATTAAGTTTGTTTTGTGTGCTTTTAATCGATAAGATGATAATAAACTTGTTAAACTTGTTTTTTCCAAAGGTTTGTTTAGCATGTGACAACCAGTTGGAAACTAGTGAGGTATATGTTTGTACTTTTTGCAGACATGAATTGCCGTTGACCAATTTTGAAAGCACAGTCCATAATGATGTGACCAAGAGACTTTATGGCCGCGTTCAATTAGAAAATGCTTCAGCGTTATTTTGGTTTACTAAGAAAGGACTCGTGCAGCATCTGATTCATAATTTAAAGTATAAAGGTCATGAGGATGTTGGTAAGTTTTTGGGTCAGTGGCTAGGTCAGGAACTGAAACAACAGGAGCGTTTTAGAATGGTTGATGTGGTTATTCCTGTGCCTCAACATTCCAAACGTTTGCGACAACGTGGCTTCAATCAAGTTCATAAGTTTGGAAAGGAGCTTGCAGAGGCCTTAGAATGTGATTTTAACACCAAGGTGCTGCAAAAAGATAAAGCTACAAAAACTCAGGTTTTCAAGGATCGAATTCGACGTTGGATTACTGATGAGACGTTGTTTGTCGTCACGGATTATGAGAGTCTGAAAGGGAAGCACATTCTTTTAGTGGATGATATTATAACGACAGGAGCAACCATCGAAATTTGTGCCAATGCGTTGTCTAAAATTGAGGGCGTCACAATAAGTGTGGCGACCATGGCAATTGCGGAGTAATTTTTTCGTTTTTATTAAATATGTCGTTTATTTGCTAAAATTTCTCCGAGGTAATGTTTAAAGCCTATTATAAATTATTTCTTTTTATTGGTATTCTTGTGATGCTTGTCAATTGTGCCAATAGGGGCAATCCTTCAGGTGGAGAAAAGGATACGCAACCTCCAAGAATTTTGAAGTCATCCCCAGAGAATTATTCCACGAATTTTAAAGCGCACGAAATTAAGATTCAGTTTGATGAGTATGTCAAAATAAAGAATGTTCAAAAACAGCTCATTATTTCGCCTCCAATGGATCCTGCTCCAGATATTATGCCCATGGGCAGTGCGAGTAAATCAATTACCATCAAAATTAATGACACTTTAAGACCGAATACGACCTACTCCTTTAATTTCGGACAAAGTATTGTCGATAACAACGAGGAAAATCCTTTTTCATACTATAAATATGTCTTTTCTACAGGTTCTTATATAGACTCGCTTTCTGTAAAAGGTGCGATTATTGATGCTGAAAAACGGGAGCCCGATACCTTCGTTTCCGTGATGTTGTACGAGGTCGATTCTACCTATACCGACTCTACCGTTTATAAAACCAAACCCTTATATGTTACCAATACGCTGGATAGTGTGAGTAAGTTTAGTATAGATAATATTAAAGCTGGAAAGTATCGTTTGGTGGCCTTAAAAGATGACAACGGCAACTTTACCTATCAACAAAAAACGGATAAAATTGGATTTTGGGATAAAGAAATAACGGTACCGACCGATTCATTTTATGAAATAAAACTGTTTAAGGAGATTGCTGATTTCAGTGTGGAGCGTCCAGTTCAGGTTGCTAAACAAAAGATTCAGTTTGGTTACCGAGGCGATCCTAAAGGCGTGACTATTGAAATGTTGGGCGATAAACCTGCTGGTTTTGAGCATCGCATTGTTAAGGATGCCCAAAAAGATACCTTGTACTATTGGTACAAACCGAATGTTGAGGCGGATACGACTTTATTCGTCGTAAAAAATAAAACCTATACGGATACTTTAAAACACCGTTTTCGGGATTTAAAGGTCGATTCACTCAAAATTACAGCCCCAGTTTCCGGCACTATCAATTTTGATGAGGATTTTTCAATAGAAGCAAATGTTCCGTTTGATAAATTAGACGTGACGAAAGTATCCATAATGGATAAGGATTCTTTAAATATTGCTTTCAAAACAGAGTTTGATACGCTTAGCAATAAATACCGTTTTAAGTTTGATAAAAGCGAAGCCAATACCTATAAAATCCGATTTTTGCCTGATGCGTTCACGGACTTTTTCGGCAAAGTGAATGATACGCTGAACTATGCAGTTAAGACCAAGCGGTTTTCTGAACTATCAGATGTTCGTGTGAGTTTAATAAATGCGGAATATCCTGTCATCGTCCAATTGACCGATAACAAAGGCTTGGTTAAGTACGAACAGTTTGCAGATGCACCGCGCGTATTTGATTTTAGGCATATCAATCCTGGAACTTATTACTTGAGAGTTATCTATGATACCAACGGGAATAGAAAATGGGATACGGGTAATTACCTTAAAAAAATCCAACCGGAGCGCATCAGTTATATGGAAAAGCTAATAGATGCCAGAACAGGATGGGATTTAGTGGAAGAATTTACATTATTGAAAACTGATCCTGATCCGCCAAAAAATTAAATTTAGATCGGTTCAGTTCAATATCCTGTTTTTTAAGAGTGACAATTTCTACAGCTTCTTTGTCAAAAGGAATGGTGTCTATTCTGTTTCCTAATACATCATACACGGCCGAATGACCTGAGTATTCATGGTTGTTGGCGTCTTTGCCAACGCGGTTGACACCCACGCAATAGCTCATGTTTTCAATAGCGCGTGCTTTTAATAAGGTGTCCCAAGCTACCATGCGTATGGCTGGCCAACTGGCTACATAAATAAGAACGTCATAGTTTTCAGAATTTCTTGACCAAACGGGAAACCTAAGATCATAACAGACCAAAGGACAGATTTTCCATCCTTTGTAGTCTATCATGATTTTTTTACTTCCTGCCGTATATACTTTGTCCTCGCCAGCTAAAGTGAAGGTATGGCGTTTGTCATAGTGCTCTGTCTTTCCGTTGGGATGAACAAAAACCATTCGGTTGTAATAATTGTCATCTTCGATAATCACCAAACTTCCAGTAATGGCAGCTTGTTTTTGAGCGGCTACTGTTTTCATCCATGCGATGGTTTCTCCATTCATGGTTTCAGCAACGTTTTGAGGCATCATCGTAAATCCTGAAGTGAACATTTCAGGAAGTACAATCACATCTACCGGATCAAAGATGTCGTCTATTTTTTTTGAAATATGCGCTCGGTTTTGCTCAGGGTTTTCCCAAGTCAATTCGGTTTGTATGAGGGCGATATTTAGAGTTTCAGTCATCTTAAGCGCGATTCAGTTTTCTTCTGGCTTTTTCTAAATTATTTTTGTATCCGTTCAGTTTTTTAAGCCATTTTGCGTCATCATTCGGCGATAGTTTACCGCTGTTTTTGAGTTTTTGGTACTTGTCTTGCTGCTGATCAAATTTTCGTGTAGCTTTATTAACTTGGTCTTGCGCTTTTTGCTTTTGCTTGAGCGCTTTTTCAGCTTTCTTTTTGGCTTTTTCAGCATTTTTTGTTGCTTTTTCGGCCCTCTTTTTGGCTTTTTCAGCGGCCTTCGCTTCTTTTACAAGATTTTTGTGGGTTTTGAAAATGTCAGCTTTTTCGCCGGATAGCAGTGAAAGTGTAATATCCTCTCCCTTATGAAAAATAGACTTTCCTTTAACCTCATAAACTTTCCCGTCTTTAATAACGTTTTGGGCATTAACAGTAATTCCTAAGCCTAAAAAAAATACAATCATCCAGATTTTCATAGTGCAATGTTTTGTTATTTAAGTAATCTATATCCTAATTCAGGACAATAGAGTTACGTGATTAATAATAGAGCAAAAATACGGATTTTTAATCATTTATGGATTTTTACACAGGCAAGAATCTTGGGCTAAAGTGTTTTTCTGCCGTTAAATTCTATTCAAAATCGTGGCCGCTTCCCGCAAGGTATCATCAGTTTTTGCAAAACAGAATCGCAGCACCTTTTCGTCTAAATTATCAGTGTTAAATACTGAAAGTGGGATTGAAGCAATTTTATGGTCATTGGTCAAACGTTTAGCGAAGTCAACATCATGCTCTGTAGTAATATTGGAATAGTCCAATATTTGAAAATAAGTGCCTTGTGCTGGCGTAAACTTGAATTTGGAATCTTCGATCAGACTTAAAAACAAATCACGTTTACGTTGATAAAAGTTGGGTAATTCCAAATAGTGATTGGGCTCTTGTAAATAATCGGCCAAGGCTTTTTGCATCGGATGATTGGCGCAAAACACATTGAATTGATGCACTTTTTGGAACTCGGCCATCAACTCTTTTGGCGCGCAACAATAGCCTAATTTCCAACCGGTGTTATGAAAAGTTTTTCCAAAGGACGCCACAATAAAACTTCGCGATTTCAAATCCGTAAACAAACATGCACTTTGATGTTTGTGATCATCGAAAATAATATGTTCATAAACTTCATCACTCAACAAAATAATATTGGTGCCTTTGAGAAGTTCCTGCAATTTGAGCATATCTTCTTTAGAAAACACCGTCCCACTTGGATTTTGCGGCGTGTTGATAATGACCATTTTTGTTTTGGAAGTGATTTTTTTGGAAACCTCTGTCCAATCCACTTTATAATGGGGTGCTTTTAGTTGTATCGAAATTGGTTTTCCGCCATTGAGTTCTATGGCGGGCTCGTAACAATCATAAGCAGGCCTGAATAAAATAACTTCATCATCAGGTTTTATGAAGGTCGAAATAATAGTAAAGATGGCTTGCGTTGCGCCAGCGGTAACCGTTATTTCTGAATCTGGATGGTACGAGGCGTTATAGAGTTTCTCAAACTTATTGGTTATCGCCACGCGCAACTCCAAACTGCCAGCCATGGGCGCGTATTGATTGTAGCCAGAATTCATGGCATTGGTCACTAAGTCAATCAGTTTTTGATCACTCTTGAAATTTGGAAATCCTTGTGATAAATTGAGGGCGTTATTTTTTTGAGCCAACGCGCTCATGACCGTAAAAATGGTCGTGCCTACATGAGGAAGTTTTGAATCGTGATGCATTTTTAAGAGCTTTAATTTTATGAAAGATACTATAAACAAAGATTTTCGACTTCTTTAATTAGATTTTTGTTTGAGGTTGACAAAGATGCTCTTCTGTTTCGTTGGCCACGAATACACGAATTAAATATAGAAATTTGTCTATTCATGGTGTTTTTTCATAAATTATGACTTCACACTATTACGTTACCTCTCTCTCTGGGTGTATTAGTTTGTTCTGAATTTTGATTTTAAATTCCAATCTTCAAGTTTTAAAGGGTCAAGTCTTGGTTCTTGATTCTAAAAGCGAAGCGGTCTTGATTCTTTTACATACATAAATAGTTCAGAATTACTAGTTGCTTCCCTATCTTTGAAATCTTAAAAAAAACAATTTTAGATATGAGAATTTTCAAAATTTTATTTCTTTTTATTGCATTTCAAGTTTCTGCCCAACAAGGCGGAATGTGGATTCCGTCCTTACTTCAAGGAATGAATGAAGACGAAATGCAAAGTCTTGGTAGTAAGCTTTCGGCCAAGGACATTTATGATGTTAACAATTCGAGCTTAAAGGATGCCATTGGTCATTTTAATGGAGGATGTACGTCTGAGGTTATTTCGAACAATGGTTTGGTTTTGACCAATCATCATTGTGGATTTGGTCAAATTCAGTCGCATTCATCTTTAGAAAACGATTATTTACAGCATGGTTTTTGGGCAATGAACTTAGATGAAGAATTGCCAAATGACAACTTATATATTGAGTTTATTGTCAGAATAGAAGATGTTACCAAACAGGTTTTGGAAGGCGTTACTGATGATATGACTGACAGAGCGCAGCAATCAAAAAGAGGAAGTAATAGTGCTGCCATTGAAAAAGCGGCTAAAAAAGAAGCTTGGCAAGACACTAAAATCAAGGCGTTTTATAAAGGCAACCAATATTTTCTTTTCGTTACCGAACGTTATACCGATATCCGATTGGTTGGAGCTCCACCATCAAGCATTGGAAAGTTTGGAAGTGATACCGACAACTGGGTTTGGCCACGTCATACGGGCGATTTCTCATTGTTCAGAATTTATGCTGATAAAAATAACCGTCCGGCAGCTTATTCAAAAGATAACGTGCCGTTTAAACCAAGACACTTTTTGCCGGTATCTTTAGATGGCGTGAGTGAAGACGATTTTACGATGGTTTTTGGTTTTCCTGGTACTACGGATGAGTATCTACCTGCCGTTGCCATTGCGCAAACTGTTGAGAAAATCAATCCAACCGCTATTGCTATTAGAACAGCGGCATTGAAAGTGATTGACGCCTTTATGATGGTCGATGATCAGATCAGAATTCAATATGCCTCAAAACAAGCCCGAATTGCCAATGCCTGGAAAAAATGGCAAGGCGAAAACTTAGGGATTCAAAAAAGTGGTGCGATTGCTATAAAGAAGGCACAGGAAGCTGAATTTACAAAGCAAATGAAAGCTAAAGGATTGGAAGCTAAATACGGAACTGTTTTGCCAGAACTTGAGCGACTTTACAATGAAATTGAAGACGTCAGCGTGAAGCGCACCAGTTTTATGGAAGTCTTTTTAAGAACCAATGAGCTTACGCCAATGATCTTTAATCTTGTGCAACTTGAAGCGGCGGCGGCTAATAGCGAGGAGGCTTTTGAAAAACAAAGAGACGCGAATATTGGACGCATGAAAGGGGTTTACAAAAACTATAATGCCGAAGTAGATAAAGGTGTTTTTGAAGAAGTAATGCCGATGTACACGGATAATGTTGACAGTTCTATTTATGATAAAACGGCATTCACGAATCAGGAAAGTGCTTTAAAAGTTTTAGAAGGTAATTCGACAGAGGTTTTGGAAAAACTGAATAACGATGCGGCTTATCAATATCTTAAGCCTTATATCATTGAATTTTATACCACCATTGAACCTAAATTTCAAGAGCTGAACCCGCAAATAAATACACTGGAACAGAAGTATATGACGGCTTTAATGGAGGTGTTGCCAAAGCAGCGTTATTTCCCTGATGCTAACGGTACGTTGCGTGTTACTTATGGTAAAGTAAAAGGTTATGAGCCAAGAGATGCCATATATTATGAGCCTTTGACATATTTAGATGGCGTGATGGAAAAATATATTCCTGGCGATTACGAGTTTGACGTTCCTGAAAAATTACAGGAGTTATACGCGAAAAAGGATTACGGACAATACACCGATAGTACTGGAAAAGTACCGGTGTGCTTTTTAGGAACCAACCATACGACGGGTGGAAACTCAGGAAGTCCAGCAATTGATGCTTATGGTAATTTAGTCGGATTGAATTTTGACCGTGTTTGGGAAGGAACGATGAGTGATATGTACTACGATCCTGAAATCTGTAGAAACATTATGGTCGATATGCGCTACGTACTTTTTATCGTTGATAAATATGCCGGTGCAAAACACTTGATTGATGAAATGACCTTAGTGCGTCCAAAAACCGATGCTAAAAAAGGTAAGAAGACTAAGAAAAAGAAATAGTCGAATTGACAATCAAACTGACCATTTAAAACGAAGCCCTTTCAATTGATTTTGAAAGGGCTTTTTTTTATGAAAAATTTGCTTGAATTATGTGTTTTCTCCCGTAGCAATAAACATCAAAACATCATTAATGCATTTGTCCAAGTCGTTCAGGATTTCCTTTGACCAAAACCGGAATACGGTATAACCTTTTTCAAAAAGTTCCTTATTGACTTGTTTGTCACGTTGCATATTGCGTTCAATTTTTGGAATCCAAAACGCGCGATTGCTTTTGATGACGTTCTTAGTTTCATCCCAATGGTAACCATGCCAAAATTCGCCATCAATAAAAATTGCCAAATTGTATTTTTGGATGGAAATATCTGGTTTTCCTGGTAATTTCTTGCTATCTATTCGATAGCGAACGTTGTTTTTCCATAACGCCTTCCTGAATAACAGCTCAGGTTTGGTGTTCTTTCCGCGAATTTTGCTCATGATTTTTGAGCGTTTCTTAGTGGTGTAAAAACCTGAAGCCTCATTAAATCTTGGGACGATTATGTTGGGTTCAACGTAGGTCATTATTGTAATTATCTAAACGAAAATCCCTTTTTTTTATTATTCTCAAATTGAGTAAAAAAACTGTAGCACTTTAGTGTATTTCGCTTTAGCTTCTAAAAATTTGGACACTAATTTCACGAATTTTCACAAATTCAGTCGTCCTATGAGAATGCCTGCATAATTTATTTACTATAAATTTCACGAATATAATAAGTGTTGGGTCTGTTTAAATACCTATGACATTTTAGCGCATATTGATTAGTTCATCAATTTATTAATTTCATTTTCAATCCTATGTTCTCCTTCATAAAAGCCGACGAAGGATTTGACTACAATTCCATTCTTATCGATTAAAAAACTGTTTGGAGTTCCTGTAATATCATATTCTGAAATGTTTTCACCTTTCATTCCTTGTAAATCCGAAATATGCAGCCAGTTGCTATAATCTTCTTCGCTTAGTTTTTTCCAGTCTTTTGCTTCTGTGTCAATAAAATAACTGATGATAATGAAATCTTCTGGATTGTATTTTTGAACTAATTGTGGCAATTCTTTTTTGTGTTGTTCACTAGAATAAGGACAGTCTGGACTCCAAAAATCTAATAGGATGATTTTGCCATGATAGTCTGATAATTGATGTTTAGTGCCATTTAAATCTTTTCCCCAAATATCCCTGAATTTATCTCCGATTTTAAGCTGAACTATTTTTGAATATGCTAGCAATTCTTGTCCTTTTGGTGAGTTTGAGTTTACAGAATCGAGTCTTTGGTAAAACAATAATAAACTGTCTGTTGAAATTTCTTTTTTCTTGTACAATAAATGGTTTAATGCCATTTGGTTATTGGCATTTGCATACAGGAAATCGAGTTGATTAGAGGCTTTCTTAGATTTCTCACTAGCGTCAGATATGGAATAGTATTTAGTTAGTAAGTCTGATTGATCTGAACCACTAACTTTCGCGTTAAAAAAATCTGAATATTCCCCAACAATTGAAATATCCTTATTTTCTATAAATAGATATTTGTAATGGTCTATCGGTTTATTTTCAAGGTCATAAAAGAATAAGTAACAAAGTGAGGGTAAATCGACATTTCCTGAAAATTTAAAACTTTCATTTATCACATAAGTAGAATCTATGTTTTTATCGATGTCTCTATTGAAAAGAATCACCTTAGTGCTATCAGGAAAATTTTTAGCAGTTACACTTAAGTTGAAGCCCTCTTTTTTAGTTTCCTTTTGTTCTTTTTTACAAGAAATGATTATTAAAATGATGGTTAATAGCGTAATTATATTTTTCATAAGTGGTTTTGTCTGGTTTCTTCCGAAGTATAAATTTACTGTAATTTTTATAAATTAAAATTCAAATGAGAGATTGTGGAAGAATACCCTATTCGCAATAGCGATTGCAGCGGTATCCTTTTCTTTTTTCTTTTAAAAAAGAAAAGATACAGCGGAAAGCGCGGTGCTTTAGCAATTGCCCAAAAAAAAATGGCCTTGCATTTAATTCTCATCATAATTGAGAACGGTGCTTTAGCAATTGCCCAAGTAAGACAAAATCCCAAACAGTAATTGCTTGGGATTTTGGTTTTATAGGTTGATCATGAGATTGCTTCGTCGCGTAAAAACGCTCCTCGCAATGACGCTTTGAAAGATTGCTTTGTCGAAAAAAAGCTCCTCGCAATGACGCTTCTATTAGTATCTGTAGTATTCCGGTTTGTAAGGACCTTCAACCGCTACACCAATATATTCTGCTTGGTCTTCTTTCAATTCAGTCAATTCTACACCTATTTTAGCCAAGTGTAAAAACGCTACTTTTTCATCTAAATGTTTCGGCAACATATACACTTCGTTTTTGTAAGCGTCTCTGTTGGTCCACAATTCAATTTGTGCCAAAACTTGGTTGGTAAATGAGTTACTCATCACAAAACTTGGGTGGCCAGTAGCACAACCTAAGTTTACCAAACGACCTTCCGCTAAGATGATAATGTCTTTGCCATTGATGGTGTATTTGTCAACCTGAGGTTTGATTTCTACTTTGGAAGCACCATGCGTTTTGTTTAGCCAATCCATCTGAATTTCGTTATCAAAGTGACCGATATTACAAACCACAGTTTTGTCTTTCATCGCTTCAAAATGTTCAGCACGAACGATATCTTTATTTCCAGTTGTTGTAATGATGATATCTGCATTGGCAACCACAGTTTCAAGACGTTTGACTTCAAAACCGTCCATCGCCGCTTGCAATGCACAAATTGGGTCGATTTCAGTAACGGTTACAATGCTTCCAGCACCTTTAAAAGACGCTGCGGTACCTTTACCAACATCACCATAACCACAAACCACAACGCGTTTTCCAGCTAACATCAAGTCTGTAGCACGACGCACAGCATCGACTGCACTTTCTTTACAGCCGTATTTGTTGTCAAATTTTGATTTGGTTACCGAATCATTCACGTTGATGGCAGGCATAGATAAAGTGCCATTTTTCATACGTTCGTAAAGTCTGTGAACACCTGTAGTTGTTTCTTCAGAAAGTCCGTTGATTCCAGCCATTAACTCAGGATATTTATCAAATACCATGTTGGTCAAATCGCCACCATCATCCAAAATCATGTTCAATGGTTTCCGGTCTTCACCAAAAAACAAGGTTTGCTCAATACACCAGTTAAATTCTTCTTCATTCATGCCTTTCCAAGCATAGACAGGGAAACCAGCTTCAGCAATCGCAGCTGCAGCTTGATCTTGAGTTGAGAAAATATTACATGAACTCCAAGTCACTTCAGCGCCAAGAGCTTTTAAAGTTTCAATTAAAACTGCCGTTTGAATGGTCATGTGCAAACAACCTGCAATACGTGCGCCTTTAAGTGGTTGAGAACTGCCATATTCTTCACGAAGACTCATGAGTCCTGGCATTTCGGCTTCGGCCAATTCTATTTCTTTTCTTCCCCAAGCTGCAAGGGACATGTCTTTGACTTTATAAGGTACGTAAGGCATTGTTTTTGTGTTCATAATTGTATATTTGTTTCTATAATTCGTTATGCGACTGCAAAGATAAATAATAACTGCGAGAACTTAAATGCCTTTATATAAAACCATTACTCCAAATTCACAAACTACTGTTAAAATCTGGGAAATCACTGAGTCTTACGAAGAACTGATGCAGCCTATTACCTTAACGGAAACATGCATGAACCGCGTTTTGAGCATGAAAAGTGACCTACACCGACGCGGATTTTTAAGTGTGCGTCATCTCTTGGCTGAATTTGGATATACCGATGCCGATTTGTATTATGACGAAAACGGAAAGCCCCATTTAAAAGACGGGAAACACATTTCCATTACCCATTCATTTACATTTTCTGGAGTTATTATCAGTGATAACGAAGTAGGAATTGACATCGAAAAACAACGGGAGAAAATCGCTGTCATCGCTCATAAATTTATTGGTTATGAACGCGATTATTTAGACAGTTCCGCTGAAGATTATATCAATAAACTGACCGTCATTTGGTGCATTAAAGAATCTTTATACAAATTGTTTGCAACGCCGGGCATGTTGTTCCGAACGCATTTTTTGGTCATTCCTTTTATGATCAAAGATGAAGAGACTGTGGCGTGGATTGACTATAAAGATTTTAAATATAGATACAACACTCACTTTTTTGAATTTGAAGGATTTACCTGCGCTTATGTTTGCTAATGAGTTGGTAGAGGGTAGAAAATAGAGGGTAGTGTTTTTTAAATTAGGCATTAGGCATTAGGCATTAGGCATTAGGGATGAGGAGGATTTATAGATTAAAACATAATCAAATGAAAATCAGTGAAAATCTGCCAAATCAGAGAGTTCTATATTTAAGCTTATGATTGATTGATGATAGTAGCCAATGACTGATAACAGAAAGAAAGTTGATGGATATTTTTAACAATGAATTTATTAATTAAAAAGGCCAACACTAATCAAAAAGTTCAATAAAGGATAGAAAAACATTTGTGCATTCGTGGCTAAAAAGAAAAATTTATATCAAGATATATTAAACTCTATTGCAAAAGGAGAAAAACTTTTGGCCGTCTTGATTGATCCTGATAAAATGGAACTTGAGAATGTTCCATCTTTTATGATCAAATTAAATAAATCCAAAGCCACGCATGTTTTTGTTGGCGGAAGTACGGACGAAAATCAAAAAACAGATGTACTTATCAAAAATTTGAAACCATTGACGTCATTGCCTGTTCTTATTTTTCCTGGCGATGTGTCACAAGTATCGTCTCATGCTGATGGTTTACTGTTTTTATCCTTGGTGTCGGGCAGAAATCCGGAGTATTTGATTGGTAAACAAGTTGAAGCGGTTTCCGTTTTAAGAACGATGCAACTTGAAATCATTCCCACAGGATATTTATTAATCGAAAACGGTAAAGAAACTGCTATTGAGCGCGTGACTCAAGCCCAACCTTTAAAAAGAGAAAACATTCAGGAGATTGTTGATACCGCTAAAGCTTCGGAACTTTTGGGTATGAAATGCGTATATCTTGAAGCAGGAAGTGGAGCGATGGCACCGGTAAATTCCGAAATAATTAAAGCGGTGAAAAATGAATTGCAGATTCCGTTAATTGTTGGAGGCGGAATCAGAACTCAAAAACAATTGGATGACGCCTATGCTTCTGGTGCTGATCTCGTCGTCATTGGAACGGCGTTTGAGCTGGATGAAGCATTTTTTAAAGAAATAAAAAAAGAATAATGAACCAAGAGAAAAGAATAAAAACAATATAATTTTATGAATTAGCAAGTTGGTCTCTTGTCTATATTCTATTCTCTATTGTCTAAAAAGATTCCTGCCTGCGCAGAAATTGTAAAACCTGACCGATAAAACTATGAATCACATTTTCGATTTTTTTATGGACGCCTATCGCAATGCGCCGACATCACAAATTGTTCTGGAAGTCATCGTGTTTGTTTTTGGGGTTTTAAGTGTGTGGTATGCTAAAAACGAAAATATTTTAGTGTATCCTACGGGAATCGTCTGCACTGTTATTACCGTGTATTTGTTGTATATCAATCAATATCTCGGCGATATGACGATGAACCTTTACTATTCTGTTATGAGTATTTATGGGTGGTGGAACTGGTCTCGGAAAAAAGGGGATACACTTGTTGTACCCATTTCTAGAACCACAAGAAATGAAAAACTAATAGGGATCGGTTTATTTTTATTAACCATGCTAGTGACTTATTTCATTTATTTTGGCTCTAATTTTGACCTGGAGATTCCAAATTATATAGACATCTTCACCTCCGGAATTTTCTTTACGGCCATGTGGTATATGGCCAATAAAAAGTTGGAAAACTGGACCTTATGGATTATCGCCGATATTATTACCATTCCGCTGTATGCGTATAGAGGATTGGGGATTTTATCGTTACAGTACGTCATCTTTACAATTTTGGCTATTCAAGGCTATATACAATGGAAAAAAACCTTAGACAACACCCATCAAATTGCCTAAAAGTAGTTTTGTTTGGCCCTGAATCTACAGGAAAAAGCACTTTGGCTAGGCAGCTGGCTGAGCATTATAATACTGTTTTTGTGCCTGAATATTCCCGTATTTATGCTGAGGAACAATTGTTGCACAACAAATTATTGACCGAAAATGATGTGTTGCCAATTGCTGAAGGGCAAATGCGACTTGAAAACTACTTCACCCCAAAAGCGAACATCTTACTCATTTGTGACACCGATTTATTGGAGACAAAAGTCTATTCAGAAGCGTATTATGGCGGCGTCTGTGATCCTGATTTAGAGAAATATGCGATTGAAAACATTTACGATTTGTATTTTTTGACCTATATTGACATTCCGTGGGAGGCTGATGCTTTAAGAGACAAGCCACATGAACGGGAAACCATGTTTTTGGCTTTTGAAAAGGCTTTAAAAACCTACAATAAACCCTATGTTTTGTTAAAAGGAAATATGGAAGAGCGCTTGACGTCTGCCATTGATCAAATTGATGAACTTATAAAAAATAAGACGTGAAATTTACAGAAAACGACATACGACAAATTGAAAATAAAGGCCTGACTTTAGCCAAGGTTCAATCGCAAGTTGAGCTTTTTGAAACCGGTGTGCCTTTCGTAAATCTGAGTTCAGCAGCAACAATAGATAATGGAATTGTAAGATGCTCCGAAGCTGAAAAGGCCGATTATATCAATTACTTTGAAGCTAAACGGAATACTATTTCGATATCAAAATTTGTTCCTGCTTCTGGTGCGGCTACACGGATGTTCAAAACCTTGTTCAAGTTTATTGAAGAATATTTACCGGAGACTGAAACCATAAATTCATTTATCAATAGGAATAAGGGCTTGGATTTGTCCCTGTTTTTTGTGGGGATTGAAAAGTTGCCATTTTATGAATTGGTTCTTGAACAATTGAAGGTGTTTTATCCAGACTATAAGTCCTTTTCCGACGATAAGCAAAAGTTGTTATTTGTTAAAACCATGTTGGATGAGGATAAAATGAATTACGGATTTTATCCCAAAGGCTTATTGCCATTTCATGAGTATAAAGACCATTTGGCGACTGCTTTTGTGGAGCATTTGTTTGAAGCGGCACTCTATGCTTCTACAAACAACATTGCGATTTTACATTTTACAATTTCTGAACGTCATAAAAATAGTTTTGATCATGAATTTCAACGTGTTCATAAAATCGTGGAACGTAAAACCAATACTAAGTTTCATATTTCATTTTCCTATCAGAAGGAATCCACCGATACGATTGCGGTAACTCCAGATAACGATTTTTTCCGAGAGGAGGATGGGCAATTAATGTTCCGACCATCTGGACATGGCGCACTTTTAGAGAATTTGAGCCAATTGGATGCCGATGTGATTTTTATTAAGAACATTGACAATGTCGTGGTTTACAAATATGAAAATGAAGTTGCCGAATATAAAAAGATGTTGGCTGGGATGTTGCTTGAAATCCAACATCAAGTTTTTGATTATTTGAATCTTCTCGAAAATGAAGAGGTCTCAGAAAAGGATATTTCTGAAATTGCCGAATTTTTGGTGAATAGGTTATACGTGGTATTTAATATCGAATTTCATAAATATGCCACTAAATATCAAATCGAGTATCTGGTTGAAAAATTAAACCGGCCAATTCGCATCTGCGGCATGGTAAAAAATGAAGGCGAACCTGGTGGTGGCCCGTTTTGGGTAAAGGAAGAAAGTGGTCAAATATCGCTTCAAATTGTGGAATCTGCACAAATAGATCATGAGAGTAAAGCCCAAATGGAGATCCTGAAAAATGCCACACATTTTAATCCGGTGGACTTGGTATGTGGCATCAAAAATTATAAAGGCGAAGTTTTTGATTTACAGAAATTTGTGGATCCCACGACAGCTTTTATAACGATGAAAACAAGCGCGGGTAAAGAATTAAAAGCTCTAGAACTACCCGGACTTTGGAACGGCAGTATGGCACGATGGAACACCATTTTTGTTGAGGTGCCGCTGATCACTTTTAATCCTGTAAAAACCGTTGCCGATTTGTTGAAGCCGACGCATCAGATTAAGTAGTTTTCAGTTGGCAGTTCTCAGTGTGCAGTCGGCAGTCAATTGGAGAGAAGAAATCCAATATGAACTCTGTTTAAAAATCGGTGTAATCCGTGAAATCCGTGTCTAAAAATAAATCATGAATAAAGACATTCTACAATCCGAATTACAATTTAAAGCTGTTAGAAGCTCAGGTGCTGGCGGTCAGAATGTCAATAAAGTCTCTTCTAAAGTTGAGCTTATATTTGATTTGGAAGCTTCCTTAGGTCTCACAGATGATGAAAAAGAGCTATTAAAGCAATCTCTCAGTAATCGGCTCACTAAAGATAATGTCCTTTTGCTTCAATGTGAAGAAAGCAGAAGTCAACATAAAAATAAAACACTGGTGGTTGAACGTTTTTTTAATCTCCTTGAAGACGGATTATTTATTCCGAAAGAACGTATTGCAACAAAAACACCACGATCAGTCGTCAGGAAACGATTGAAAGCAAAGCGAAAAATATCGGATAAAAAAGCGAATCGGAAGCCGCCGGAGTTGGAGTGAGTTTTTAGTCGGCAGTTGGCAGAATTCAGTCAGCAGTCTTCAGTCAGCAGTCTTCAGTCAGCAGTCTCAGTCTCAGTCACAGTATTCAGTTGGCCTTGTCTACGGGGCATTAAAAACCTTTGGCTCATCAATATTTTGGGTCTCAGGAGCTCGGCGAGAACTACACGAATTTGGGCGGATTGCTACGTGCTGTTTCATTGATCTATACAGATGTTTCACTGAGATATATTTGGAATTTCGATTATGGTGGAGATACAGCTAATCCCTAATCCCTCATTCCTAATGCCTTTTTTCCTCTGCGTCTCCGCGTCTCTGCGAGAGAAATTGTAGCACGCTGATTTCTACTGATCTTCAATGAAAAATATGAGGAATTTTGATTATGGTTGAGCTGCAACTAATCCCTAATACCTCATTCCTAATTCCTTTTCCTCTGCGCCTCAGCGTCTCTGCGAGAAAAGTTCCTGAGTATTCTCAAAGTAATTTCCCCCTCCAATTCTGTTGATTAAAAAATTATTCATTCTTACTTTTTAATTCTTATTTCATTCCTATCTTTGTACTGTTCTCAAAAAAGGGGTGCTTGATAAATTGAAGATTGAAGAGTAACGATTGAAGATTGATGAATACAAACGTTCAGAAAATCAACAATCATAATTCAACAATCAACAATCTTTTCGGCTGAGATCATACCCATTGAACCTAGAACAGGTAATGCTGTTTAGGAAAAGGCGATAGTCGCCCATTAATTTTATTTGTTTCGAATTTGTCGTCCGGAAGACGTTGTAGAAACAAATAAAAATCAAATTAATAATAAGAATAATTACCTCTTTTTATTCGTCTAAAATCTTTTATTCGAATGAAAACTCTATTCGCAAGTCGATCGGCTCAAAGTCGAATCAAACCATCTTTAAAACTTGTTTTATCTTTTGTTTTGCTGTCGCTTAGCTTCACTGCTTTTGCGCAAAACTATCGCGTGTCTGGTCGCGTAACCCAACAAAATGCTGAGCCACTTGCTGGCGTGAGCATTCAGTTGAAATCTGGCCAAGCTTGGACGCAAACCGATCTTAACGGACAGTATGATTTGGAATTACCTAAAGGAAAACACACTTTGGAAATCCGGTATCTCACAGCACGGCCTGTCGAAAAAACCTTTGATCTTACTGCAGATTTAGTGTTGGATATCCTCATTAATGAGCATGCAGAAATTTTAGATGAGGTCTTGGTCAATGCTGTTCGTGTCGGTGCAAATTCGCCGATTGCGCATTCTAATATTTCTAAAGAAGATTTAGAAAAGCGAAATCTCGGTCAGGATATTCCAATGCTGCTTAACTTTTTACCATCGGTGGTAACGACGACAGATGCTGGAGCTGGTGTGGGTTATACCGGAATACGTATACGTGGGATTAATGCACAATCGACCAACGTCACAATTAACGGGATTCCGTTTAACGATGCGGAATCCATGGGAACGTTTTGGGTAAACTTGAGTGATTTTGCGTCTTCAACCGAAAGCATGCAATTGCAGCGTGGTGTAGGAACTTCAACCAATGGTTCTGGGGCTTTTGGAGCGAGTCTTAACGTGCTTACCGAAGGGGTGTCTAACGATGCTAGTGCCGAAATCGCGAATAGCTTCGGAAGTTATAACACGCACAAACACACGGTCAAATTCAGCACCGGACGTTTAAATGACCATTTCGATATTTCAGGGCGATTGTCAAACATCAAATCTGATGGCTATATCGATCGTGCAACATCAAATCTGAAATCATATTTCCTTCAAGGCGCTTACGTGGATACCAATCGGTTGATTAAAGCCGTAGTTTTTGGCGGTCAAGAAATCACGTATCAAGCTTGGAATGGATTGGAAGATTTAGATCTTTTAAAAAATGACCGAACATTTAATACCGCTGGAATGTACACTGATGCCGATGGAAACATTCAGTTTTATGATAATGAAATTGATGATTACAGTCAGAGTCATTACCAATTACATTGGAACGAGCGTTTGGATAAAAACTGGTCGACCACTTTAGGATTGAACTACACCAAGGGTCTAGGGTTTTTTGAGCAGTATAAAGAAAATCAAAAATTAGTTAAGTATGGCATGGATATTATCGTGCTGGGTGGAGAAACCATTAGTAAAAGTGATTTGGTGCGTCGTCGTTGGTTGGACAACGATTTTTATGTGGTTAATGCCAATGCCAATTATAAAGAAGATAACTTAAATCTGTCTTTTGGTACATCTTTTAGCACCTATAGTGGCGATCATTTCGGGGAGGTTATTTGGGCACAATACGCAGGAAACACACCAAAAGGACATCGGTATTATGATGGTAACGGAAAGAAAATAGATGCTAGTGTCTTTGCAAAGGCAACCTTTAATATTGACGAGCAGTTGAGCTTTTATGGCGATCTGCAATTCCGAAATGTAGGTTATAATACAACAGGGACAAATTCGGATGTCGAGCTTATGGAGCTTGACGAAACTTTCAATTTCTTTAATCCAAAAGCCGGATTGACCTATCAGTTTAATCCAGCAAACGCCTTGTACTTTTCTTATGCAAGAGCCAATCGTGAACCGAACCGCAAGGATTATCAAAATAATGCCGACGTAAAGCCAGAGCAACTGAACGATTTTGAGATGGGCTGGAGGTATGAGGAATCCACATTCCGTATGAATGCCAATGCTTATTATATGTTGTATAATGAACAATTGGTATTGACGGGAGAACTTAATGATACTGGTGGCGCAATCAGAACCAATAGTGGCGATAGTTACCGTTTAGGGTTAGAATTGGAAGCATCACTGCAATTGACTTCGCAATGGCGCTTGCAGCCAAGTGTGACTGTGAGTTCTAATAAAGCAAAAAAGACAGTGGTTGAACTTGATGGCGAATTGGTCGATTTGGGCAAAACAAACATTTCGTTTTCCCCAAATGTCGTGGCATCAAATGCTTTAACATTTCAGCCCAAAGACTATTTTCAGATCAGTTTATTGAGCAAATATGTGGGTGAACAGTTTATGGGAAATACCGATTCTCAGAAATCTAAATTAGATGCTTATTTTGTCAATGATTTGAATGTGACTTACGAATGGGTTTTGAAATCTAAAGATGATTCACCGAAAAAACCGTTTATTAAATCGATTCTGTTTTCCGGATTGGTCAATAATATCTTCAATGAGAAATATGTTTCCAATGGATTCTATTACACCTATGATGATAAAGACACTGATCCAAACCAAGTGACCACGATAGAAGTTGCTGGCTATTTTCCGCAGGCTACCACCAACTTTCTGATTGGAGCGACCTTAAAATTCTAATTGGTAACAATAAGGGAGTTTCCGGATCTGGATACGCGGTATTCCTTGAGTCCGCAAGGTAATTGTTTGCCAATGGAACCTCCTGTAAATAAACTATAAGTATTGGCGTCAGTGCAGCCACAAACTGCATTGGCGCCAGTAATTGTAAGTAAGGAACAGCTGGTTTGTTCATGGTTGGGATCAGCAGCATCCCAAGCACGAAAGCCACTGCCAACATTCATAACGATGACCCCTTTATTTCCCTGATTGGCCACATAAACAGAATTACTGGTAAACTGCAGTTGACTGTATTGTGGTAAATTCATATTGAGTGTGACATTCACAGCGGCGTTGACCAGGAATTTGCAATTTGCATCGCTATTGTTTCTGCTACAGGTCGTTAAGAACATCAAGCTGATAATTAAAAAAAAGTGTTTCATCAGAAATAAATTGTATTGCAATTTACAACAATATCAAAGTTGACATAAATATTATGTATATTTGTTTTATATCTCGTGGAAGCGGGATTTTTTTATGCTGTTCTCCAAAACGGGGTTTCAGCATATTTTATATACAGTAAAACGAAGAAATTATGAGTAAAGTATCTTATTACACTGCAGAAGGTCTGAAAAAATTGAGAGAAGAACTCAATCATTTAAAAGATGTAGAACGTCCAAGAGCATCACGCGCAATTGGTGAGGCTAGGGATAAGGGAGATTTGAGTGAAAATGCCGAATACGACGCTGCTAAAGAGGCACAAGGCATGTTGGAGATGAAAATTTCTAAGCTTGAAGCCATGCTGTCGAGTGCGCGCTTGATTGACGAATCGCAATTGGATAGTACCAAAGCATTGGTGCTTTCGACCGTAAAAATAAAAAACCAAACCAACGGGATGGAAATGACCTACACCTTGGTAGCTGATCGTGAAGCTGACTTGGCGTCAGGCAAAATTTCGGTCAATTCGCCTATTGGAAAAGGTCTTTTGGGTAAAACGGTTGGAGAGGTTGCCGATATCCAGGTGCCAAATGGCATTCTGAAATTTGAGATTTTAGACATTTCAAGAGAATAACCCCTGCAAAGCATGGAAGCCTTTAGGTTCAGTGAATCTAATCTCTGTAGATGACCTTTAAAAATTATATAAACACAACATTCCTGTTAAGATCAATTCTAACAGGAATTTTCTTTTTATATTTATCCTAAGAGGATAGAATATAGATTTTAGAGGGTAGAAAGTGAGGGAGATTTTTTAAGAATAAAGAATAAAGAATAAAGAATAAAGAATAAAGAATTTCAATTAAACAACAAACACCACACAACAAATGGCATCAATATTTACAAAAATAGTTAATGGTGAAATTCCATGTTACAAAGTTGCAGAAACGAAAGATTTTCTGGCGTTTTTAGATGTGAATCCCAATACACCTGGGCATACGCTTTGTATCCCTAAGATTGAAGTCGATCAACTTTTTGATTTGGATGAGAACACCTATGTCGGACTGATGGAGTTTTCAAGAAGCGTGGCTATTGCCATGAAAAAAGCAGTGCCTTGTTTACGTGTGGGGATGTCGGTTGTGGGATTGGAAGTGCCACATGTGCATGTGCATTTAATTCCGCTGCATACTATGGACGATATTCGTTTTACGAAGAAAGTTCAATTGGATAAGGGGGAGTTTGAAGCGCTAGCGAAAAGAATTTCCGACCGATTATAAAATCTAATTCTTAAAAAACCTCTAGGACCAAAACTGCTGAGGTTATTGCTATACCGACCAATACTGCAATTAAAATCCACGACAGTGTTTTCAGTTTTAATGAAGCAGGTTTTGGAGGTGTTGCCCGTTGTTGATAGTCAAAAACCCGCTCAATATCGTCGGTCCATCGTACCGGAAAAATCATGGTTTTACAAGTGTTACAAAAAAGAGAGTGTGACGTTTGTTTCGAAATGGCTTTATAGAAGGAATTTTCAATAAACCGTTGTTTAAAGGTCAATTGCAATCCGTCTTGGGAATAGCATTCCGGACAATTATTATTTAATTCGACCTCGCGCAGAGTGAAAAACCTTGGATCCATGGGCCAAATTTACGGAATTAATTTTAATGAGATTTGCATGGTGGTTCCTTTGTTTATTTCTGAATGAAGGACTTTTATTTTGCCGTTATGATAATCTTCAACAATTCGTTTGGCGAGCGATAGTCCCAAGCCCCAACCTCGTTTTTTACTGGTAAACCCAGGTTCAAATATTTTGTGAAATAAACTTTTTGGAATGCCTTTACCGGAGTCGGTTACCGTGATTCTAACATCTTTTTCGTTTTCAATGATGCTTACTTTTAATCCGCCTTTTCCTTTCATGGAATCAATCGCATTTTTTACTAAGTTTTCAATGGTCCAACTGTAAAGTTGGGTGTTTAAATCGACATAAATGGGATGTTCTGGCGCTTCAATTTTAAAATCAATTAAGGTGCTGGAACGCGCTTTTAAATACTCGTAGGATTCCACTGTTTCTTTGACAATATCCGCTTTTATGAGCGTTGGAATGGAGCCGATTTTGCTGAAGCGTTCGGTAATGGTCTGCAGCCGTGAAATGTCTTTTTCAATTTCTAAAAGATAAGAAGGATTGACATCTTCAGAGCGTAAAATCTCGGTCCAGCCTATCAATGACGATAGTGGAGTGCCAATTTGATGTGCCGTTTCTTTGGCCATTCCGGTCCATAGTTTGTTTTGTTCTGCAATTTTGGAGCTGCGATAAAAGAAATAAACCACCGCGGCAAATAGCACAATAATGAGCAATAAGGCTAGCGGGTAATATTTCAGTTTATTAATTAATGGTGAGTTGCCATAGTAAATGGTATAATAGATTTCTTTGTTATAATAGACGTCAATAGGATTGTTTTCACTTTTAAATTTTTCAATGAGATACTTTACGGTAACAGGATTTTTAATGGCTTTTTCATCAATATTATTATAAGTTCCTAAACTTCCATCTTTATAAATAGCTAGCATAGGCGTCGTATGGTTGCTGCTTAAGATTTTCAGGGTCAGATCGACGTTTTCATCGGTTTCAGATTTGAGGAGTTCAGATTGCGCAAATGACCAATTTTGCATTTTGATGCGCTCTTCGGCTTTAAAATTTTGAAAAAAGATATAGGTGTTCCATAAAATTAGCGAGATGATAATAAAAGACGAGGCTATAATTGTCCACCGTAAAATATGTCGGTTCATAGTGTAAGACATCATTTGTAATTTTAAATATACTTAAAGAATTCGCCAAATAGAAAATCTTTAAACTAAAATTTATTAAGCGTAACTTACCTAATGCAATAATGTTCATATTATTGTTTGATTCTTGTTCTAAATCATTTTTGTAGGTTTGACAATATGGTTACATTTGCATTTAATAATTTTTTGAGATGGTAAGTTTTGATCCTAAAGATCTGTCTACAGGTAAATTACATGGCTATTTGCTGAGTGCTGTAGCACCGCGCCCGATTGCCTTTGCAAGTACTATGGATGTTGATGGGAATCCGAATTTATCGCCTTTTAGTTTTTTTAATGTGTTCAGTGCGAATCCGCCAATACTGATTTTTTCTCCTGCAAGACGGGTAAGAGACAACAGTGTAAAACACACTTTGGAAAACGTGGAAGCAACTAGGGAAGTAGTCATTAATATTGTGAATTATGATCTCGTTCATCAAGCCTCTTTAAGTAGCACAGAATACGAGAAAGGGATTAATGAATTTCATAAAGCTGGTTTGACCATGTTAAAATCAGATCTTATTAAGCCGTTTAGAGTTGCGGAATCGCCTATTCAAATGGAGTGTAAGGTCAATGAAATTATTAAATTAGGAACTGAAGGTGGTGCGGGAAACTTAATCATTTGCGAAGTCATAAAATTGCATATTTCTGAAGATGTTTTGGATAGTAATCAGGTCATCGACCAAGAAAAATTGGATTTGGTGGCAAGGGCTGGTGGCGATTTTTATAGTCGAGCAAAAACGGGCTTTTTCGAAGTTCCAAAGCCGTTACAAACACGAGGTATTGGTATTGATGCGATGCCTGATGCGATTAAAAATAGTATGATTTTTACGGGCAATGATTTAGGGATGTTAGGTAATATTGAAACCTTACCAACGGCCGAGACGGTTGCAGAATTTGTTAAAAATATGAGTGAGCATCATGCCGATATTAATGAGATGACACATCGCCAAAAACAAAAAATGGCCAGAAACTATCTGAGTTATGGAGATGTGGACAGTGCTTGGAAATTGCTGCTTTCGTAAAATAAGAAATGCGAAGAATTAGAAAATAGTAATAAGAATAGAAAATAGTAATATTAAATAATTAGTCAAATGGAAGTACAAGGAAAAGTCAAAATGATAGGAGAAACTCAAACTGTTGGAAGTGGTGGGTTCAGAAAAAGAGAGTTGGTAGTGACTACTGAAGAGCAATATCCGCAACATATTATGGTTGAGTTCGTACAGGATAAAACAGATTTGTTAAATAGCTATCACATTGGTCAAAATGTGAAAGTGAGCATCAATTTGAGAGGAAGAGAGTGGATCAATCCACAAGGCGAAACTAAATATTTTAACTCTATCCAAGGATGGCGAATTGAAAGTGCACAAGATGCTACTTCTGGTGGTGTGCCTCCAGCAGCTCCTGCACAACCGTTTGCCGCAGCAAGCGATTTAAACCAGGACGATCACGACGATCTACCATTTTAATTAGTCTTTCCGCGAAGGTGGAAATCTCATAAATTAACCTCAATGTGGCAAGCATTGGGGTTTTTTTGTCATATTCAGCCTTTAAAAATACACGAGAAATGTTTTTACTTACAGATAAGTTAGAGTTTCCAAACCAAAACCAAGCCACTTCAGAGGGTTTGTTGGCTGTAGGTGGCGACTTGTCTGCCGAGCGATTGCTTTTGGCCTATCAAAACGGCATTTTTCCATGGTTCAATAGCGATGAAGATTTGATTTTGTGGTGGACGCCAGATCCCAGATTTGTCTTATTTCCTGACCGATTAAAAGTCTCGAAAAGCATGGCTCAGGTACTTCGCAATAAAGATTTTACCGTTACGGTTAATAATGATTTCGAGTCTGTGATTGCCGAATGTTCCAGAGCAAAGCGATCAGGAGAGGCAGGTACGTGGATTACACAGGAGATGATCAAAGCCTACACCGAGCTTCATCAATTAGGATATGCGAAATCTGTGGAGGTGTGGCAAAATGAGAAACTGGTTGGTGGCTTTTATGGTATTGATTTGGGCAACGGCGTGTTTTGTGGCGAAAGTATGTTTGCCAAAGTCAGCAATGCGAGCAAGGTGGCTTTTATCAGTTTTATTCAACACACTCATTATAGAATTATCGATTGCCAAGTGTACACCAAGCATTTGGATAGTTTGGGTGCTGAGGAAATTCGACGTGATGAGTTTTTAAGTTATCTCCAAAAAAACTCCAAATTTTAAAAATCCAAATTTCAAATCCTGGCCAAATTGTTGGAATTTGGAATTTGATTTTTTGAGCATTGAGTTTCTTTAAACTTCATTATATCTAAAACAATCCACTTCATGGTCGTTAACCATACCTACAGCCTGCATATTGGCATAAATGACCGTTGATCCCACAAATTTAAAGCCTCGTTTTTTTAAATCTTTGCTGATGATATCACTTAGCGCAGTTGTTGGAGGGGCTTCTTTATAATTCTTGACCTTGTTTTTGATCGGTTTGCCATCTATAAATCCCCATAGATAATTGGAAAAGGAACCAAATTCCTCCTGAACTGTCATAAATGCTACGGCATTGTTAATTGCGGACTGAATTTTCAACTTATTTCTAATAATTCCTGCATCTTGAAGTAAACTGTCAATTTTATCTTGTTTGTATTGCGCTATCTTTTTATAATCAAACTGGTCAAAGGCTGCTTTGAAATTTTCGCGCTTTCTTAAAATGGTAATCCAGCTTAACCCTGCCTGGAAGGTTTCTAAAAGCAAAAACTCGAAAAGTATAGCATCATCTTTTACTGGAACACCCCATTCAATGTCGTGATATTGCTCATAAAGCGCATCGCCTTTGCACCAACCACAGCGTTGTTTTTCCATTTTTTTAGAGATATCAGTTTGAACTACTAATGTAACAACTGTTACCCAATATCATGTAAAATTGGGTTAAATTTGCAAAAAATTATAATTATGCATACGATTACACACAACGAAATAAAAAGCATCATAAAAGAAGGCTTAAACAATAGTATGTCTTACCAAGATTACCGATTGTTAATGACGGAATTAGTGGCTACAAAATCCACTACAGGATTGGATAAAAGCGAAGAGATGGTGGCTTATACGGCGTTAAACGAGCAGCGGATGAAGCGTTGGGATAAGACCATCAAAGTATCGGCTGAAGCTCAGGAAAAAATTGCAGCATTTAAAGGCGATATTACTTGGTTACTGCTTACTGAAAGCTGGTGTGGCGATGCGGCACATGTTACTCCTGTAATCAATAAAGCTGCCGAGCTCAACCCAAATATTAAGCTGAGATTGGTATTGCGTGATGAAAATGATGCAATTATGCAGCAATTTTTGACTAATGGAGGAAAATCGATTCCGAAGTTGATCATGATTGATAATACGTCAGGTGAAGTTTTGAATACTTTTGGGCCCAGACCAAATGTTGCTACTTCGCTGGTTAAAGATTATATCACGAAACATGGTGCCGTAACCGATGAATTGAAGGAGAACTTGCAAATGTGGTACAATAAAGATAAAGGTCAAAGTACCATTGCCGATTTGTTGTTGCTTTTGGGAGTAGTTTAGAAAGATTTATTTCTTTCCTTTAAAATAATAGGTAATAGAACCTATTTGCTTGATTTTGGAAGCATCAGGACTAAATCGCGCCTCGTTGGCATATTGAAGGGCACTTTCAGTTAAACAAGCATTTTTTGAGTTGGAGGAGCTGTTGACGTAAGCCTCAGTGACTTCGCCTAAAGCATTTACGGAAATGTTGATCACGATTTTTCCACCTTCTTCACATAAATAAACTGGCGGCGGTAAATATTTATCCTTGCGATTAACCAAGCTATAGGATACGCTACTATTGGTATTAACTGCAGAGTTGTTTGTTAAATTATTGGTGGAATTGTTGCCGTTTGATTTGGCTGCCTGTCGCTTTTCAGCAGATCGCATGGCAATTACATTATTGATTTTACTGTAGGAAGACAGTTCATTTTCATTTAACGAATAATCCTGAGCAGCCGGGGTATTTTGAACATCTGATACTTCTTCTGGAGTTTCAGTAACTTCGGTTTCTGTTTTTTTAGCGTTTTTGTCGAAATCATCAGAACTCACAGACTTGAAGTTCTTCATCATTTCTTTAAATTCATTCTCCGAATTATAGGCTTTATTGGTTTCTGAAATATTAGGGTCCGTCATGGCTAACGCTTCTAATATTTTTTGTTCTTCAGGGGTTAAGGCCGGAGGCAATTCATAATAACTTTCGGTAACCATTTCCGCGTGCTTTTTGATGCCCACAGCAAACAGCGCAAGCACAAGTGTACCGCTGATTAATGCGGTAATGATAAAGGCCTTATGTTTTTCTACAAATTCCAAAAAAAATAGATTTCAATAAATTTCAATGTAATGTGCATGAATATACGTCAAAGTAAGTGAAAAAGTTTAAAACAACATAAACTCTGGGGATATAGATGCACTTTACATATTTCTTCCTCCTTATAACCAAATCCTTTTCTACTGAAATTGGGTGTGTTAACGATGGGATTAAAGGGTTTGACCAGGAATAATTGTGAATTATTTTGGTTTTTGCATATTTAAATTTTTCGAAATATGAGAGAATCTTAGAAAGAGTTGGATGAAGTCATTATGAATAGCTATTTATGGAATGTTAATGCATTTTTGGTAAAATTTTCAAAAGCTTTTTTGGATCTTGTCGATTATCCCAAAAAGCAGAAATAATTATTTGGTCGTTCGTTACTTTGTAATAAATACTATAATTTCCTATTGAAGCTATTCTTACATTTTTAAAATCAGTCGCTTTGTAGATAAATGGTTTTTCAGCGATTTGCTCCGTTCTTTGGATAACTAATTTCAAAAGCTTCTTTGATTAGAAGTTCGATTCATTTCTCTTGACCCAATATTCCAAAATCCCGACCAACTGTATGTCGGCTGTTCTCGTCCAAACTACATTGCGTTTAGCCATTCAGTATTTCGTTTCTCCATAGCTTCTTGGGAAATCAATTTACCATTCTTGATATCCTCTTCGCTCATTTCCAACATGGTTTTTTGCTCGTCAGTTAACGCTACGATTTCTGATTCAGAAGTGCTTGAGGTAATTAATTTATCTATAGCTTTCAGAAGGTCTTTGTTCTTAACGGATAGAATTTTGTCTATTAATTGGTTTCTTATTTTATCAATAGCTTCCATTATTTATTCCTTTTATAATATTAAATATCCGAAATCTTGTTGATTTTTCCTAATGCCGCAGGACATAAATATATGCGTCTAACTAAGAGAAAAGCTTAAATAGTATGAGTTTTAGAAAGACTGAAACACTTGAAAGACTTTCTTTCTTTAGATAAAAGTAAAGTATTAAAAATTATTCTGAAGGAAGTGCTTTAATGAAATTTTCAATAGATACTGCATTCTCAACATCAAAATCGCCGATTTTAGTGCGTCGTAAAGCCGATAAATGAGCGCCAGAATGAAGTGCTTGCCCAAAATCATGGGCTAAGGATCTAATATAAGTGCCTTTGCTGCAAATCACTCTGAAATGAACTTCTAAGTTAACTATTCGTGTGATTTCAAACTCTGAAATATGCACTTGTCTGGACGGAATATCGACGGCTTCGCCAGCGCGTGCAAATTCGTACAGGCGTTTGCCATCTTTTTTAAGTGCTGAAAATACGGGTGGGAATTGTGAAATCTCGCCAATAAATTGTGCTGTTGCGTTGCGGATCAATTCGTCCGTAAGATGTTCGGTTGGGTAAGTTTGATCAATTTCAGTTTCAAGATCATAAGAAGGTGTCGTGCCTCCTAAAACAAAAGTACCTGTGTATTCCTTGATTTGCGCCTGAAAACTATCAATGTTTTTGGTCATTTTGCCCGTGCAAATCACTAATAAGCCTGTCGCCAACGGATCTAAAGTACCAGCATGTCCAACTTTAATCTTTTTGATTTTATGGGCGCGACGTATTTCCCAACGCAATTTGTTCACTGCTTGAAAAGAGGTCCAATGCAAAGGTTTGTCAATTAAGAGAACTTTTCCTTCCTGAAAATCTTCTGCTTTAATCATTGGTAGAGTGTTGTGTCATGGTTATTTCTGAAATATTTTGATTCTGAATTTCGTTATTTGGAACGTTCCAGAAATACACCAATAAAACGAGGCCAATCACAATTCGGTACCAGCCCCAAGCTTTAAACCCAAATTTAGTTAACACAGCAATGAAAAATTTTATAGCAATCATGGCAACAACAAATGCAACCACATTTCCAAGTACAAACAGCATGATGTGATATTGATCTTGCAAAATCATTTCGTAGCCTTTCATTTCATTTGTGGTTCCTTTTCCCCAAGTTTTTACAAATATGGAATATACGGTTACGGCTGCCATTGTTGGTACAGCTAAGAAAAATGAAAATTCGGCCGAAGCTTTTCTACTCAATCCTTGCGACATTCCGCCAATAATTGATGCTGCCGAACGGCTTGTTCCAGGCATCATGGCTAAACATTGCCAAAAACCGATGACCAGTGCTTTTTTAATAGGGATGTCTTTTTCGTCTAAAATTTTTGGATTTTGAAACCATTTATCTGCAAAGATCAATACGATGCCTCCCAAAATCAATACGCTCGAAATGGCAATTTGATTTCCTAAAACCGATTCGATGGCATCATCAAATAAATAACCTAAAACCAATGCAGGAAGTACTGCAATAACTAATTTGAGATAAAAATTGAGATTGGAAAAATCGAAGAACTTCTTCCAGTATAAAACAACCACCGATAAAATGGCGCCAAACTGGATAGAAACCTGAAACATTTTTAAAAACTCCCCTTCAGGTAAACCCATTAAAGCTGCCGTAAAACCCATGTGCGCCGTAGAAGAAATAGGTAAATATTCGGTAAGACCTTCAATAATGGCCAAAATAATGGCGTCAAGTAAATTCATAGGTGGGTAAACTTTTAATATTCAAGCACCAAATTCCAGAAATCGGGAATGAGTGAGAGTTGGAATTTGGAATTTAAGATTTGGATTTCGCGTCCTTATTCGGGTTGAGTAAAATAGCATAGACTTGAACGCCAAAACCAATTAGCACTAAAGTTGGTGCTAAACGGATACGTCTCCAGCTAAAGATATCCGGGTTGAATACATTAGGATCGTCACTACCACCACCGGACATTAATATGAATCCGAGTGCAATAATGCCCAAGCCAATAAGCATAAACTTGTAATTTTTTCTTCCGAAAATGAAGTTGTTGTTAGCGCTTTCCTTACGTTTTTTTTCTCCCATGACAATTGAAATTTTCAATAGGTTGCAAATTAACGGATTTATTTAAACCTTTCTGTTAATTGTATCTAAATACTTCGGATTTGCTGAGGAATTTGAAAAAGCTAATAGCGTTTCGATTTAATTATTTCTCATGACTTGAAAGCCTATAGATGGTTGTTGAGAGATCCATCTAAAATCGTATAAAAACTACTGTGTTTCTTAATTATTAGCAATCAAGTCTTGGTTCTTGATTCTAAAAGCGAAGCGGTCCTGAATCTATATTAATAATACAAAGCATCCGTCTTCAAATTCAAGAAACGTTGTGTCGCAATAAAGGTGCTGACCCAAGTAATAAGAATTCCCAAAAGAAAAATGACAGCAAACAAACCGGCAATTAAAATGGGGTTGGCGAGTAATTCCAATTCCACAAAGCTTTGATCAAGATAATAGACTACAATGCCCATTCCAATAACAGCGATAATGGCGCCAATAATTCCCAATTTCACACTTTGAAATACAAAAGGCCTGCGGATAAATGTTTTGGTCGCACCCACCATTTGCATCGTTTTGATGATGAAACGTTTGGAATAAACTGCTAGTCGGATAGAACTGTTGATTAATAAAACGGCAATCAATGTGAAAATCCCACTAATGACCAATACCCAAAACGTGATTTTTTTAACGTTGTCATTCATTAATTCCACTAAATCATTGTCATAGCGAATTTCTTCAATAAACTTTTTATTGGACAATTCCTCGGTTATGGCGGCCAAGGTTTCAGTCGTCACGAAATCGGCTTTCAAATGCACGTCAATCGAATTCTGCAAGGGATTATAGCCGACAAAATCCATGAAATCCTCGCCAGTTTCCGCTTTCATTGATTCGGCTGCGGCTTCTTTTGATACATATTCGGTGCTTTTAGTGTATTCAGCCATGGCCAGACTTTTTTCTAGCTGGTTCACTTCAACTTCTTTTGCGGAATCGTTTAAATAAATAGTCACGACTACCTGTTCCTTGAAATGGTCGGCCACCTTTTTAGCATTTAAAACCAAAAGTCCCAAACAGCCCAATAAAAAAAGGACCAAAGCGATACTAATAACCACTGAAAAGTACGACGAAATTAATCTCCGTTTTTGATATCTGTCAAAAGATGAACTCATAAAATTTTAGTTGAAGCTGTAAAAATATGAAAGAAATCTATTCCCTTAGGGTTTACAACGTTTAAATTTCAATAGTGTTATAATAAGTTTAAATTTGCGGTCTGAATAATGTTCTCGCAAAGACGCTATGTTATTCTTCTTAAAATAAGCTTTGCGCCTCTGCGGCTCTGCGAGATATCAACGATACCAAGTTTTATGAATTACCATTTCAACGAGATAGAAAAAAAATGGCAAGACTATTGGGCCAAAAACCAAACGTTCAAAGCCGAAAATAATAGTACGCTACCAAAATATTATGTGCTCGATATGTTTCCTTACCCAAGTGGGGCAGGACTTCATGTGGGACATCCGTTAGGATATATTGCAAGCGATATTTATGCGCGCTACAAACGCCATAAAGGCTTTAATGTATTGCATCCACAAGGTTATGACAGTTTTGGTTTGCCTGCGGAACAATATGCTATTCAAACAGGACAACATCCAGCTTTGACTACGGAAGAAAATATCAAAACCTATCGCCGACAGTTGGATCAAATTGGATTTTCATTTGATTGGAGCAGGGAAGTGCGTACTTCTGATCCGTCTTATTACAAATGGACCCAATGGATTTTCATCCAATTGTTTGAATCTTGGTATAATAACGATACGAATAAAGCAGAGTCCATTGAAACTTTGACAGCTCTTTTTGCTTCAGAAGGCAATAAAAACGTCAATGCTGTTTGTGATGATCATATCGAAACCTTTTCAGCATCCGATTGGAATGCGTTTTCTTCAGAAAAAAAACAAGAAATTCTTTTAAAATACAGACTGACTTATTTAGCAGAAACTGAAGTCAATTGGTGTCCAGCATTAGGAACCGTTTTGGCGAATGACGAGATTGTGAACGGTGTTTCAGAACGTGGAGGTCATCCGGTGGTCAGAAAAAAAATGACCCAATGGAGCATGCGAATTTCTGCATATGCGGAGCGTTTGCTTCAAGGTTTGGATACTATCGATTGGACAGAATCTTTAAAAGAAAGTCAGCGCAACTGGATTGGAAAATCGGTTGGAGCTCATGTGGAGTTCAGAGTTCAGAGTTCAGAGTTCAGAGTTTCTGTGTTTACGACAAGACCTGACACCATTTTCGGTGTGTCGTTTATGACTTTAGCGCCAGAACATGACTTAGTATCTAAAATTACAACTTCTGAACAAAAACAAGAAGTAGAAGCCTACATTCAAGCCACTGCAAAACGTAGCGAACGCGACCGCATGTCCGACGTCAAAAAGATTTCTGGTGCATTTACTGGCGCTTATGCAGAACATCCTTTTACAAAAGAGGCAATTCCGATTTGGATTGGGGATTACGTATTGGCTGGTTACGGAACAGGCGCAGTGATGTCAGTTCCTTGTGGCGACCAACGCGATTATGACTTTGCAAAACACTTTAATATTCCGATTCCTAATATTTTTGAAGGAGTTGACATTTCAGAGGAAGCCTACGTTTCAAAAGATAATGTGATCATTGCGAACTCTGATTTTCTTAACGGATTAAGTTATAATGAAGCTACCAAAAAAGTCATTTCTGAACTTGAAAAATTAAATCAAGGTGAAGGTAAAACCAATTACCGTTTGCGTGATGCTGTTTTTTCGCGCCAGCGTTATTGGGGCGAGCCATTCCCGGTTTATTATGTGAACGGCATGCCGCAAATGATTGATAAAAAACATTTGCCTATCCGCTTGCCAGAAGTCGAAAAATATTTGCCAACCGAAACCGGCGAGCCACCTTTAGGTCGTGCCGATGTTTGGGCTTGGGACACAGAGCAGTGTGCAGTGGTCAGTAATCAGTTGATTGATAATAAAACAGTATTTGCTTTAGAATTAAATACGATGCCAGGTTGGGCCGGTAGTTCTTGGTATTTCTTCCGATATATGGACGCTCATAATGATGAGGCTTTTGCAAGTGAAGAATCTTTGAGTTATTGGAAAGACGTCGATTTATACATTGGCGGAAGTGAACATGCTACAGGCCATTTGCTTTATTCTCGTTTTTGGGTCAAATTCCTAAAAGATAGAGGATTTGTAAGTGTTGAAGAACCTTTTAAAAAGCTGATCAACCAAGGAATGATTTTGGGGACGAGTGCTTTGGTATATCGTATTGAAGGTACACAGAAGTTTGTGTCAAAAAATCTAATTGGAGATTATAAAGTCCAAGAAATTCATGTGGATGTGAATTTTGTGAATGCGTCTGATGAAATGGATATTGAAGCTTTTAAAGTATGGCGATCAGATTTTGAGTCTGCTGAGTTTATCTTAGAAGATGGTAAGTACATTGTAGGTCGTGAAGTCGATAAAATGTCGAAATCCAAATACAACGTCGTCAATCCAGATTCCATTTGTGAGCAATATGGCGCGGATAGTTTAAGACTTTATGAAATGTTCCTTGGGCCATTAGAACAAGCTAAACCTTGGAATACGGCAGGAATTACAGGCGTTAACGGTTTTCTTAAGAAACTTTGGAAATTGTATGTGGGAGATAACGGTTTAAATGTTACCGATTCGGAACCAACCCCAGATAATTTAAAAACACTTCATAAAACTATTAAAAAAGTTGAAGAAGACATTGAGAACTTCTCATTTAACACCTCAGTTTCTACGTTTATGATCGCCGTCAACGAATTGACGGCTCAGAAATGTACGAGTAAGGCAATTTTGGAACCTTTCTTGGTTTTATTGTCGCCTTATGCACCACATATTACAGAAGAATTATGGAGCCAATTAGGACATGACGAATCGATTTCACGGGCATCGTTCCCTGAATTTGATGCGAGTCATTTGGTAGAAAGTACTAAGAATTATCCAATCTCATTTAACGGGAAAATGAAATTTACCTTAGAGTTGCCGATGGATCTGAGTGCAGCTGAAATCGAAAAAGCTGTGATGGCTCACGAGAAAACCATGGCGCATTTGGAAGGGCGCACGCCTAAAAAGGTGATTATTGTGCCTGGTAAAATTGTGAATATTGTTGGGTAGAAAATCCTAAGAAATTCTCCTGCTTGGTGGTCATTGAGCCTGTCGAAATGAAGGGGGAGTGGCTTCTGTTTCCGAAAAGAAATAGAAGACGAGGTGGTATATCTTTCGTTTCAGGCTTTGAAAGTCGACACTTTTAATAAGAAGAATTATCAAAACAACTGACAAAATTTCATTAGGTCAAATTGGCTTAGTTTTTGTTATATTAGATTGAATTTAAAATAAGAATAAACATGGGTGGAACAGGAATGATGGGTTATTGGATCTTGATTGGTGGTATTGCACTAGTCAGTTGGTTGGTAAGCAATCAATTAAAAAGCAAATTCAAAAAATACTCACAAGTCCATTTAAGAAATGGCATGAGCGGAAAGGAAATCGCTGAAAAAATGTTGGCCGATAATGGGATTCGTGATGTGGAAGTGATTTCCGTAAAAGGGCAATTGACGGACCATTACAATCCAAAAAATAAAACTGTTAACTTAAGTGAAGCTGTTTATGATCAGCGTAATGCGGCTGCGGCTGCAGTTGCTGCTCATGAATGTGGCCATGCCGTACAGCACGCGCAAGCTTATGCTGCTTTAAAAATGCGTTCAGCATTGGTGCCTGTGGTGAGTGTGACTTCAGGCATGTCACAATGGTTAGTGATTGGTGGTTTGGTTTTAGGTGCCGCTGCAGGTGCTGGATTTGGCTACTATATTGCTGTCGCAGGACTGGTATTTATGGGGTTTGCAACGGTGTTCAGCTTAATCACCTTACCTGTTGAATATGATGCCAGTAACAGGGCATTAGCTTGGTTAAAAGGCAAAAATATGCTGACTCCAGAAGAATATGCCGGATCAGAAGATGCGCTTAAATGGGCTGCCAGAACCTATTTGGTGGCTGCAATTGGTGCTTTAGCTTCTTTGCTATATTGGGCAATGCAAGTCTTTGGCGGAAGAGATTAATTTTATAATATTATATTAGAAAAGGACCGAACACAAATTTTTGTTGTTCGGTCAATTTATTCTTCTATTTTTAACCTTTAACTAAATGCCTTAATTTATGGAACAACCTACTGAAAACCATTTTAACAGTTTTGATGCAAAACTATTGGTGCAGGCCACGGATGCTGAGCGTGTGGATTTTTACAAAAAAACTTATGGACACGTCGCAGGAGGTGTTTTAATGTTCATCATTTTTGAATACTTGTTGCTGCAAAGTGAAACCATTGTCAGTTTTATGATGTCAATGACTCAAGGCTATAAATGGTTAATTATGTTAGGAGGCTTCATGTTCATTACCAGTTATGCAGAGCGAATGACCATGAAATCACAAGATAAGAACAAACAATATTTGGCTTTTGGATTATATGTTTTGGCCCAAGCCTTAATTTTTGTGCCTTTAATATACATTGCAGCATTTTATATGGATTCAGGTCCAGAGATCTTGAATCAAGCAGCTATTGTGACCTTAGCTTTGTTTACAGGTTTATCTGCCGTTGTATTTATGACTAAAAAGGATTTTTCATTCCTTAAAACAGGTTTGACCGTTGGCTTTTTTATCGCTATAGGATTAATTATTGCGGGAACCTTATTCGGATTTAACTT